>DASVOT010000166.1:0-3194 GCA_036383235.1 Chryseosolibacter sp. | reverse complement strand
AGCAGCTGGGCGATTCCCGTCATTCTGCTATCCGGCGACCCGTACCTCAAGCTGCTGGCCGCTTCCGCCCAAGCCGACGACTACATCGAACGACCGTTTATTCTCAAGGATGTCGTTGCCCACATTCGCGAATGCCTGCTCGCAGAAAGTAACAAAGCGTCGTAAACCGTCTCTTCATCGCCGTCTCCCGTTCCCTTTGAACACAGTCGCAGGAATAATACAACGGAATAGCTGCTGGTTTCGCCGCTGCGGCCGGTGAAATTATTTTTGGATATTTTTTTACGCAAAGACGCCCAATCGTTCTACAACACAGCAGGGAAAAAAGCTGTGTGACCAACGTGAGGCATACTGGCACAGAATTTATAAACTATAAGGCGTTAGGTTGTTTTGCCGGGTCATACCGGTAAGGTGATGTAACAAAAGGCTGTTTCAAAATTCATTGTATCAGGCCTTGTACCACTTTTGTTCTTGGCTTTTGCGAACTGTCAGCTTCACGCAGACGCAACCCGCAACTGTAAAACTGCCGTACAACCGGGAATTTTTCAGATGTTGAGTTCTCGCAAAACGATCAACTGTCTTAGCGGTACACTGCCAGGTTGATGACCATTGAGGCCGCCTTTCTTTTTTTAAGATCCGGTCGCCGTTACCGCGTCCGCTGTCCGAGCATCGGAAACAAACGCTTCAAATCTTCCTGTGAAGGTTGCGATCCATACTCGCATATCTCGAACGCCTCGGCGTATTTCACCTGGGAGGCGGCAGGACCGTACCATTTTTCCAGCGATGCGCGTAGCGCAGGGGTGATCGTTCCCCCTTCTTTTGTGGCAAGCCACTTCTCCCGCGCGCTGGCATCCGAAGGAACCTCGCTCAGGTATCCGCCGATCCAGGGAAGCCACTCGTAGAATTGCGACACATGGGCGTCCAGCGCGTGGACCTTCTGACTGTATACCGAGGTGATGTCGACGGCCACGTCGGGCCTGAACGGATTCGGCCTCTGGAAATGATCCTGAAAATAAAGGAACACGGGATTCTTCCTCAGAGGCGGCACGTCGGAGGCGACATTGGGAACGCCAACCATGTAGGCGGCATCCTGCACGAGCACGCCCGTATACCGGTGGTCGGGATGATAGTCGTTCGGCCTCGGTGCAATCACCACATCGGCATTCCATTCCCTGATCTTGCGGATGATCTGCAAGCGAACATCCAGTGACGGAACAAGCTCGCCATCGTGGTTGGGCAGCACATCGTATTCGACCCCGAAACGCTTTCCGGCTTCCTTCGCCTCGGCCAGCCTCCTGTTTGCAAGAATGCCGCCACCCATGTCCTGATGCCCGGCGTCACCGTTGGTAACCGCGACAAACTTGACGGCGTACCCCATTTTCGCAAAAAGTATGGCCGTGCCTCCCCCGTCCTGATCGCAGTCATCCGGGTGCGCGCCGATCATGATGATGCGGATCTTCTCGCTTTGCCCGGAGGCTGTCAGTATCAGCATGAGCAACAGGCCCGGAAGAAGTAACATGTATTTTTTCATAGGACTAACGTTTAGATATTTAAGTCAAGGAAGATAGGAAGAAAAGAGGAAAGCCGAAAGCTGTGTATTGCGAATGGGAAGCGCAGAAAAACAACGGAGATGACAGATGACGACCAGAAGCTACACTCATCCGGGGATGGCGGGGCCGTTACCGCGGGAGCACGCAGACCACGCCCGTCATGCTGCCATGGCTGGGCCTCAGGCGATCGTTTAAATCATGAACGTGTATGAAACAAAAAACCTCCGCGTCTGCGGAGGTTTCTGTTTGACTAGCGAAGGAAGTTCCACGCCACCGAGATCAGAAAGATCCGGCTGTGGGCCTCCTCACCGTTGGCGACATTGTTGATGTCTTTTATGCCCACGTTGTAACGGACATCCAGCCCCAGGCCGAAGCCAAAATCATATCCCCCACCCGCGGAAATGGACACGTCACTTTTCTTGTAGTAATCGGTGATGTCCTGCGAGCCGCTTCCAAGGAACGAGTCATACTCGCGCTCCCCATCCACAAGAAAGCCGAATTGAGGTCCGGCCTGAATGTTCAGCCCGCCAATGGGATAGAATTTCAGGATTACCGGAATGCTGACGTAGGTGAATTTTTCACGCGCGGTTCCAAAAACCGAACTCTGCAGGTCGCCGTTCTGCGTAAAGAGCAGGAGCTCCGGCTGAATACCGATCTTGTCAAACCGCCCCCTCAGGAATACACCCGCGTGATACCCGGTTCTGGATTCGTAGGAGACTTCCGGGTCCTTGACGTCGAGCTTGGTCAGGTTCAATCCGGCCTTTAAGCCGAACGCGACCTGCGCCTGGGCCATCCCGGCAAAAAGTGTGATGAGTACTACAAAAAGCGTTTTTTTCATTGTCTTTTGAAGTTTGATTTAATGCCCGGCATAGGTAAAAAAGTAAGCCGTGAAAAGCAACCCCGCCGGTTGGCAGGTCGCTTTAGGGCGTTATCGGGCAAATTTTTTCTTTAAATGAACCATGAGAAAACTTCCTTTGTTGGATCGTTTGATGCACAAGAACTTTCCAGCCTGGTTTCCAAAACCATTTAAGAAGTTTCCGGCATTTCGCTAAATTATCGTCCTGTTAGAATCTGCATGAAAAAGTCCCTGGTACTGATTCTGGCCCTCGCGGCCGTCATCACATTGTTGTACGCCGGTTTGAATGGCTTGACAAGAGACCATTCTTATGGCACAATCTTCACTTTTATTGGCGCCATTACCACGGTCGGATTGGGAATGGATGTGGTAAATCATTTGAAGGTACAGGTACGGAAGAACAACGTCCGGAAACTGGGCAGGTCCTAGCTCCGGTCCCGGCCAACAGGGTGCCAGAAACGGTCACCAACCGAACCGACATCCAGTTCACAAACACGGGCTTGGCACTGCCGGCGGAACGATTTTTTTTATATTAAAGAAAAGCCGGCCGGATGAAAAAAATCAATTTCGCCATTTCCGTCACCACCCTGGGGTTGATACTCTTCATCGTCCTCTGCTCCTTTAATATTTCGATCGTATTTCTACAATTATATTCCTTCGGTCTCACCGGATCGCTCATCTGGATGGTCATTACCATTCTTAAAAATGGACAGCCTCCCCCGGAAACTTTTGATGAGAAGTTTTATGAGGACCAGGACCTTGGGCCGCATTGAGGTGGCTTTTGGCTGTTG
>DASVOT010000165.1:0-6453 GCA_036383235.1 Chryseosolibacter sp. | reverse complement strand
ATGCCGGTTCAGTTCGTCATTCAAAATAATAATTTTGACAAGATCCAGGAAGTGCTGCCAAAGTTTCTCGAGGCGGCCAATAACAGCCCGGTGTTTCAGGGAGTCGACACCGACCTGAAATTCAACAAGCCTGAGCTGCTCGTGGAGATCAACAGGCTGAAGGCTTCCCAGCTGGGCATCAGTGTTCAGGACATTGCCCAGACGCTGCAATTGGCGTACAGCAACCTGCGGTTCGGATATTTCACCAAGGACGGTAAGCAATACCAGGTCATGGGACAGGTCACGAGAATCGACCGCGACGACCCGGACGATTTGAAATCCCTGTTCGTCCGGACGAACTCGGGAAAACTGGTATCGATCGATAACGTGGTCACCGTACGCGAATCCACCACGCCGCCCACCCTCTATCACTTCAACCGCTATATGTCTGCCACGATCTCTGCGGGGCTGGCCCCGGGCAAGACCGTTGGCGACGGCGTCGAAGAAATGCGCAGGATCGCTGCCAGCTTGCTGGATGACACGTTTGCCACCTCGTTGGCGGGCAATTCGCGCGACTATGCCGAGAGCTCGGGGAACACCACCTTTGCTTTCATCCTGGCGCTTGTGTTGATCTACCTGATCCTGGCGGCGCAGTTTGAAAGCTTCGTCGACCCGTTGATCATCATGTTTACGGTGCCGCTCGCGATCAGCGGGGCGTACTTGTCGTTATTCGTATTTGGGCAAACGATTAATATTTTCTCGCAGATCGGTATGATCATGCTCATCGGGCTCGTTACGAAGAACGGTATCCTGATCGTGGAGTTTGCCAATCAGAAACGAGAGGAAGGGTTTTCACGGCTGGAGGCCGTGCTGGAAGCGTCCAGGCTTCGCCTGCGCCCGATCCTGATGACCAGCTTTGCGATGGTGCTCGGCTCGTTGCCAATAGCCCTATCGTTAGGCGATGCGGCTACCAGCCGGCAGCCGCTGGGAATCGTGATCGTCGGCGGCGTATTGTTCTCGCTTGTGCTGACGCTCTTTGTGATTCCGGCGATGTATTCGTTCCTGGCGCGCAAGCATAAACCGATCGAATTCGGCGACGAAACACCGCCGACACAACCCGAACCCCATAAGGACTTAGTGTATGAGCCATAGAGTACCTGCTTTTTTTCTCCTGCTTTTTTCGGTGTCGGTCGCTGCGTTCGGTCAGCAGGAGGTTACCCTCGGGCAGGTGGTCGGGTTGGCGCTGGAGAAGAGCTACGACGTGCAGGTAGCAAAAACGTTGTCGGAATCGGCCGCCACCAACAACGATTATGTCATTGGCGGCTTCCTTCCGCAGCTGACGGCAGGCGCTTCTACGTCATGGAACAACAACACGCAGACGCTGAGATTCCAGGATGCCTCCCGGAATAATAGCGGCGAGGCAAAGGCGAATAACATCTCCGGCTCGATTCAGGCAGTATGGACCCTCTTCGACGGCACCCGTATGTTCGCGACGCGTCAAAGAATCGCGGAGGTGGAGGAACAGAGCGAGCTGGCGCTGAAAGACCAGATGGTCAATACCATTGCTGCGGTGATCGTTAACTATTACGATATCGTCAGGCAAAAGCAGCAGCTGAAGGCCATTCAGGAACAAATGTCTGTCAGCGAGGAGCGTGTTAAGCTCGCCGAGAAAAAACTGCAGGTCGGCACGGGCATCAAGCCCGAGCTACTTCAGGCCCGGGTCGATTACAATGCGCAACGGACGCAGGTGCTCCAACAGGAAACGATCATCGCGCAGCTGAAAGAACAGATGAACAACATGGTCGGGCTTCAGCTGCCTGAACAATACGACGTGGCCGATACCATTATCATCGACCTCAACCTGAGGCCCGATGAAAGTTTTCAAAATCTTGAGAATACGAATTATACGCTGCTCACCGCGCGGAAGAATCTTGATATCGCCAATCTTTCGCTGCGCGAGCGCAGGGCGGAGTATTTGCCCTTTTTCAATTTGAATGCCGCGTACAATTTCTCGCGAAACGATAATAGAAAGCAGATCAACCCGTTCGGGCCGGTGTTTAACCAGACGGAGGGTTTTAATTACGGACTCTCCATGACGCTGCCCATCCTGACGGGTCTCGATACCAGGCGGCAGACACAGCTGGCAAAACTTGAAATTAACAGGCAGCAGCTGTTATACGATCAGCAGCGAAACACGATCACCATCGAGCTCCGCAACGCTTTTACGAATTATGAGAACGCGAAAAAGATCCTCTTGATCGAAGAGGAGACGATCGCCCTTGCCAGGGAAAATGTGGTCATTGCGCTGGAATCGTTCAAGCGGGGCGTGAATACTTTTATCGAGCTGCGCACGGCCCAACAAAGCCTTGCCGAAGCTTATAGCCGACTGATCACCGCGCGTTACAATGCGAAGCTTGCCGAAACCGACCTCCTTCGGCTGAAGGGCGATCTCTTGCGATAATACACATTCGCTGACACTATCATAATTCTCCGGCGATCTTTAAATTGAAGGATGATTGAGCAAATACAGGCCAGCTCCGGTTTCCTGAAAGAGCGGGGCGTCCTTCAACCCGAGGTCGGGGTCATTTTAGGAACCGGGCTGGGCGGCCGTTTTGTCGCGGCAATCGGTGATCCGCTTGTAATTCCCTATTCGGAAATTCCGCATTTCCCCAATGCGGAGGCATCTTTTCATCAAGGGAAGCTGATATATGGGGATGTGCGCGGCAGGAAGGTGCTCGCGATGCAGGGGAGATTTCATTACTATGAAGGATTCAGTATGCAGGAAATCACCTTCCCGGTGCGGGTGATGAAAGCCCTTGGCATCTCCCGGCTTTTGATCTCCAACGCTTCGGGTAACATGAATCCATCATGGAGGAAAGGCGAGCTGATGCTGGTCGATGACCATATCAACCTGCAGCCGGATAATCCGTTGCGGGGCATCAGTCAGCAGTATTTTGACAATCCTTTCCCAGACATGAGTGAACCCTACTCGAAGATCTTGAACCAGAAACTTTCCGCGATAGCCAGAAAGAAGAACATAAAGCTCCATGTCGGGGTATATGTGGCGGTCAGCGGGCCGAATCTTGAAACGCGGGCTGAGTATCGTTTTCTCCGCGGGATCGGCGCCGATGTCGTCGGCATGTCTACCGTGCCGGAGGTGATCGTGGCAAACCACATCCGATTGCCGTGTTGCGCGGTGTCGGTGCTGACCGACGACTGCGATCCGGAGAATCTTAAACCCGTGAAGATCGAGGAGATCATTGCAGTGGCGGCCAAAGCGGAAGAGCCGTTGACGGAGTTGTTTGTGGAGCTCATCGCGGAGATGTGACCCGCTTGCGGCCAGGCCGGCAAAATCGTATAAAGCCAAGGCGAAGCAAGTAAGATACCCGGAACGAATGGGCATTACCCTTTATCCGCCGATAAGAAAATTCTTTATAGTATGCCTAAAACTACTTCTCAACATATTCTGGGCACGTCGGCGAATCTTTTGGGATTCTGCCTGTTCGTGCTGACGGCACTGCACATCGGAAGCAGAACGGAGTTGCATTTTATCGATGAGCTGACAAGCGTCGTAGCCTTATTGCTGTCATTATCTTGTTTCTTTTCATTTGCGGCCATCAGAACCAAACAGGAAAACAAAGAAGCGCGGTGGGAGCGGATCGCAGACTACCTTTTCATCCTGGCACTTACCGGCCTGATGATCATTATCGTGTTCATCACTTTTAATTTTATACGATGATTGCGATTGTGCCCGCAGAACTTCCGGGCTAGTAGCTGCAGCGTTAGATCAGAAAGGACGCCTTCACACAGGGAATATTTTGACCGCGGGCAGGATCCTTTGGGGACCAAAAGTAGTTGAACCGGAAAAGGATCAGTTGTTACAACTCACTGAAAAGGGGTCGAGAACATCGTATCGCAAAATGCAATACCATCAAAGCAGCACCTGAGTGGAGCATTGCTTCCCAATGCCCGTCCGTCTCACGCCACCCGGTAGCGCTTCAACTCAACAATATTTTCCGGAAACGGCTCGGCGTTCCACGCCGAATGAATGGCCAGCGCGGCGCCGATGGCCGTGGCCTGGGGGACGGATGACGCATACACCTCCATCTCGGGAAAGAAAGACGCCAGCAGATTCATGTACACGGCATTGTAACTGAAGCCTCCATCTACGAAAACCTTCCGGACAGAAGATCCCTTTAGGATCAGGCCTGTTGAAATGTGTTGCTGCACCACCAGGTCGTACATCAACTGGTGATACGCTTCAACATCGTTCTGAAAATCCGACAGCTCACGCCGCGAGAAACGCAAATCCGAGAGAAGTGCCTTTTTATCGGACTGCCCGCCGTCGAACCACGCATCGATCTTCGACAACATCTCCTGCTCGAATTGGAGTTGGAAGTACTTCTCTTTTCCCTGGTTGAAGTGCGCGGCGATCCGGGTAACCTCGACATCATGGTGGTGGCCGGCGAACAGCCGCGAGGCCTTCACCGGTTTCCCCGTGTATTGGAGAAAGGAAAGGCAATCGCATTCCAGCTCTTCCATGGTGAGCGGGTTGGTGTTGAACGGGTTGAGGCTGATGGCCCAGGTTCCGGTCGAGATGAGAACGAACGGCTCTTGAAAGGCAACCAGGTAAGGGATCAGCGCGGAAGAGCTGTCGTGCAACCCGATGCCTACTGCATACACGTGACCGGAAATCTGCGGCTGTACTACCATATCGGACGGCGCGATGGGCGGGAATTTTTCAAGGATGCCCTCGCGCTGTACCCAATAATGGTAACCGGCGCTCTGGAAATCCCAAAGATTCGTATGGCACCCGATGCTGGTGATCTCCGAAAATGGTTTGCCCGTCACCAGGTAACTGAGATACTGGGGAAGGTGCAGCGCATACCGGATGCGGCTGAAAAAGTCGGGCTTCTCGTGTTTCAGGCGGTAGAGCTGCATTCCTGAATTCAGGCTTCCAAGCACAGGCGATGCGGTGAGAAAAGAAAACAATTTCTCGCCGCCATACGTGTCATAGAACTGTTTCTGCAGCTTTTCGGGATACGGTTTCAGGTAGTTGTAGAGCGGCCCGATTGTTTTGCCGCTTTCATCGATGTAGGCGAAGCTGGCGCCATAGGCGGAAAAATTGATGGCTCTGACCTTGAAGTCCGTCGATGCCAGAATGAGGTCTATCCCGTCGTGGATGAAGGACCGCAGGCTGTGCAGGTCTTCGCAGGGATCGCCATCCTCATCGACTGTCTCGTCAAAGCGCTCGGAGCGCTCGAAGACAATCTCATACGACTCGTTAAACAGGAACAGTTTTTTGTTCGTCTTTCCAACGTCAAAAACGGCGATGACAGGTACGGGCATTACGAAGCTTTTATTTTATAAACCAGTAGCCACGCTTTTCGCGCCCCGGTCCCTGACGAGTTTTTCCCTCACCTTGAGGTTCCGGAACAGGGCGATGGGTTGTAACGCACCGCCTGCGCGCAGCCGGGCTTCGGCCACCAGCGGCCTGACATCCGTGCGGTAGGCGCCCTGCAATATCTCCTGTGCGCGGACTACATCGTTCGACTCCTGTGCCTCCGTCAAAGCTTGGCGATCGATGAGAAGTGATTGCGCATAAGCGATCTTGATGGCTTCGACTGATTGCAGGAGATCTTCCAGCGGGTCTTTCACATTGTGCGAGGCGTCGATCATCCATCCGAGATCGGTGGTGTGGTCCATGGCACGCGCGTCCATTCCCTCCACCAGCTCGTTGAAGATGAGGAAGAGCTGGTAAGGACGGATGCTGCCGACCGTGAGGTCATCGTCTCCGTATTTTGAGTCATTGAAGTGAAAGCCGCCAAGTTTCCCTTCCATCAAAAGAAGGGAGACGATCTGTTCGATGTTGGCGTTGGGGAGGTGGTGGCCGAGATCGACCAGGGTGTAGGCCTTCGGACCGAGTTTGTTTACGTACAGGAGTGACTGGCCCCAGTCGCCGACCGTCATGGAATAGAAATTGGGTTCGAAGGCTTTATATTCAACAAACATTTTCCAGTCGGCCGGCAATCCCGCATAAATTTTGGCGAGGCTGTCGAGCGTGCGCTGGAACGCTTGCCTGAAATTGAGCTGCCCCGGGAAGCAGGATCCATCCGATAGCCAGACCGTGATAGCCTGCGATCCGAGTTCTTTCCCGTAGTGGATCACCTCGAGGTTGTGATCGATCGCCTGCTTGCGGACGTCGTCCCGCACATGCTGCAGCGATCCGAACTTGTAGCTGAGTTTCTGGTCTTTCTGGTCCTGGAAGGTATTGGAGTTGACCGCGTCAAAGCGGATGTTGTGCTGGGCCGCAAGGATCTTGATATCCCTGGCGTTTTTTGGAATATCCCAGGGAATGTGGAGGGAGATCGCTCCGCTCGAGCGGTTCAACGCGTGGAGCAGGCCGATGTCTTCGATTTTTTCTTCCAGCGTCCGCGGCTCGCCGCCTCCCGGGAAACGTCCGAAGCGCGTGCC
>DASVOT010000164.1:0-8676 GCA_036383235.1 Chryseosolibacter sp. | reverse complement strand
TTATTTACTCGGCCTTGTTCGCAACTGTCCTTTGCGGTATGCAGTTGAAATGGGGAAAGAGGACCTCCGGCCTGGGCTGCATGATCATCAACACAGTGGTCCTTCTGGCATTCATCACCTCCGGACTCCTCAGCTTGTCTGAGTTGCGCTCCCATTTCCTGACGCAGGATCTCTCCCAATATTATGACAGGGGTATGAGCCATGTGATCATCCGTTATGTCGCTATAGCCGCGATGCTGCCGTTAATCTGGTTCAACGCTGCAATATCACGGCAACAACTTTTCAATGACGCGGTACGCGTGGCGCAGAGCCTGTTCGGTCACTTTGTGGTGCTCGCCCTTCTCAGCAGCGAACTTGTCCACTGGCTCGACCTGGCGCGTATCGAAAACACCTTCAGGCTGTCGTTGAGCATTGTCTGGGGAGGCTATGCGCTTTTCCTGATTATACTCGGACTATCACGCGATAAAAAGCATATCCGCGTGGCGGCCATTGTTCTTTTTGCCGCGACGTTGCTGAAGCTTTTTGCTTACGACATGGAAGACATGAGCACCATTTTGAAGACCGTCGTCATGATCATTCTGGGGGCGTTGCTGCTCACGGCGTCTTACATATACAATAAATACAAACGATCCGCCGGGAATGAAGCTCACTAATTTTCTCTGCCTGTTACCGGTATTGATCGGCGGACATTGTCTCGCGCAATCGGAGTTTGAGTACAAACGAAACATCAGCGGCGTGTCGAAAGAAGGCTGGCATGCGGTGTCTCTGCCTTCGGACATATTCCGGGACCTCCGGAGTGATTTCGGCGATCTCAGGATCTATTCGGTTAACGACGGCGACACCGTGGAATTGCCGTACGTGCTCGACGTTCGCACAGACGAGGTGACGCGTGAAACGGTCGCGCTTCGCTTGTTCAATATGAGCTTCAGGAAAGATACCCTTTTCCTGACGTTCGAAATGAATCCATCTCAAAAAGTCAATTCCGTCGATTTGAGCTTCGATCAGCCAAACTACTTTGGATGGGTGACCCTTGAAGGCAGCCCGGATAAAGGGGAGTGGTTCGAGGTTGTGAAAGACCAGCGCATCGTCTCCGTTCAAAATGAATCGGGCGATTATAAATTATCCGGCATTACTTTTCCCGTCAGCGAATACCGGTTTTTACGCGCACGGGTGAAGGCGGATGCACGGCTTACGTTCAAACAAGCCACGTTCCAGTTCAACCGCGTCAAACCCGGCGCCTATCACGAGTTGCCGTTGACGTGGAGGGCGCAGACTGACAAAAAAACAAAACAGACGTTCGTGGAAATCACGCTTCATGATTATGTTCCCGTTTCCTCGCTTTCCGTGCAAGCCGATAATGATGATTTCGATTACCATCGCGCGTTTCGCCTCGAGTATGTGCGCGACAGCAGCCGCACCGAGAAAGGATGGATCAGACATTACCAAACGCTGTACGAAGGAAACCTGACTTCTTTTACCGCCAACGATTTTAAATTCCGGGAGGTCCTGGCGAAGGAAATGCGGCTTGTCATCGAAGACCGGGATAACAAACCGCTCCGCATCCGCGGCGCTTCCGCACAAGGCCCTGACGTGAAAGTCTTTTCCTTCCTGAAGCCCGGGGATAATTTTTTGTACTATGGAGCAGACCAGGTCAGTGCGCCTTCGTACGACCTTGCTTATTTTGAGAATAAGATACCTGACACGGTCACGACTGCTATCCTCGAACCGGCCGTAGCAGTCCGCGGGGAAAAAACGGGAAGCGCGCCCCTTTTTCAAAACAAGGCGTGGCTCTGGACCATTATGGCGCTCATGATCGGAGGGCTTGGCTTCTACACGATAAAAATGATGAGGAAGGAGAAGCCCTAACAGAGCCCATGGCGCCGTAATTGGAATTCTTTTCGGATATTGTCTGAAGTGTCGTCCTCGTTTTAACGTTGAATCATACGCATGAAAATTACCATAACTGCAAGCCTCTTGCTGAGCGCCTGCGCAGTGCTGGCGCAGACAATCCCTACATCGGAAGTTATCGCCGAGGCGGATCTCTTAATTGATGGATACCAGTTCGAAAAGGCGCTGGCCATCATGGACAGGGCGCAGGATTCTCTTGACGTTAGCCTGCTTCAACGAAAAGGGTACTGCTATTCCAGGCTTGGAAATTACGCGGAGGCGATCACGGCCTACGAGGCAGTGAGAATGACGGATTTGCTCGACCGGGAAGCCCTTTACCGCCTGGGTCAGCTGTATTCCGTCAATGACCAATATGATCAGTCGCGGGTATGCTATGAGAAACTGATCCGTTTGGATTCAGCCAACAGCTTCTATTATAAAGAATACGCGGCCGTCGCCCTCAAAGCAGGCGACGTGGTAACAGCGATGGGGAAATACCTTCAGACAGTCAGGCTGAATCCCCGCGACGTGGAGGCTTACGCGAAGTTTGCCGATCTGCTCATTGACGCAGAGCAGGTTCATTTTGCCGACAGCATGCTGACCGCTGTGCTGTCAGCGGTGGAAAATAACCAGTTGCGCCTCCTTCTCGCCCGCGCGAATCTGGCGGAGGAGAACCACGAGGCGGTGGTATCAAATGTGGAGCGCGTGCTTGCCACGGGCGACACCACTGTCACCAGTGCGCGCTTGCTCGGCATCAGCTATTTCCACCTTGAGCGATACGGAAAGGTGATTCCCTGCATGGAGTTTCTTTTATCCAAAGGATTGAAGGCAGACTGGATCTACTATTTCCTGGGAGCCTCCTACCAGCAGGTCAACGAACCGCTGAAGGCAATTGAATTCTTGAGCCTCGCAATTGAGGAAGGCATATCCGATAACATCGGCACCTATTATACACAACTGGGCATGGCGTATGAAGATGCGAAGGATTTCAGGAACGCTATCAGGAACTACAAGGCGGCTTATGAAACGTCGAAAGCGGACATCCTCCTGTATCACCTCGCAAGGAATTATGACGTTTATTACAAGGACAAAACCCAGGCGCAGGTATACTACAAGAGATACCTCGAGTCAGACGACACCATTAAACTGGCGAAGGATTATTCCCGTCACAGGCTGAACGCATTGACCGATGGAAGATGAGCGCTGAGAGGCCATCCATCGCACAGCTGCCGGTGCCTGAAGCAAACCCGCGGGCTTTTTTTGAAATGCAGGAAGCGTCGCATCCTTATAAACAGGCAGGCAACCCCTTGTAAAAGTACCTTTCATCTTTTCGCTCAATTTTCTTTCTTTGCAGCTAAAACCGATTAACAATGAGAGTACTGATGGTGTGTTTCTTCGCAGGGCTGGTATTTCCTGTTTTTTCACAGTCGAAGAAAGAGCTGGAGGCTGAGGTGAGGAAATTACATTCGGAAGTGTCGGAACTGAATGCGCAGCTGGCCGAGCTGAAAAAACCTGCCGAGCCGGATCTGAACGACTCGACCAAGCAGGTAAGCTATTGTTTTGGAGTGGTGATTGGCTCGAACATGAAAAATACCGGACTGGATTCGCTGGACATGACGACCTTCCTTCTCGCGATGCAGGACGTTTTTTCCGAAAAGCCCTTGAAGATCGGACCCGGTGAAGCGCAGGCAACCATGCAGCAGTACATGCATCAGGCGATGATGAAAAAAAGCGCCGTGGCCAAAGAGCAAAGCATGAAGTTCTTTGAGTCCAATAAAACTAAAGAGGGCGTCAAGACGACGCCGAGTGGTCTGCAGTACAAGGTGGTCGCACAGGGAAAAGGCAAAACGCCCACCGTTGCTGATCGTGTCACTGTCCACTGCACGGGCAAACTCATCGACGGAACAGTGTTCGACAGCTCCATCCAGCGTGGTCAACCGGCGACCTTTCGCGTGAACCAGGTGATTCCCGGTTGGACGGAAGCGCTGAAAATGATGAAGGAGGGAGACAAGTGGATCCTATATATTCCCTATGCCCTGGGCTATGGCGAACGGGGCTCCCCGCCTCAGATACCACCATTCGCAACGCTGATATTTGAAGTCGAGCTGCTCAAGGTAAACTGAGCGTTCAGTTCGCAGGTAAAAGACGCGCGACCGTTAAGGTCCATTGATAAATCTCAGCGCATTCGCGTTACGTTTTTTATAACAACCTTGCCGCAAAAAAAAAAGCCGTCGCGGAATCTCATCTTCGCGCGACGGCCTTCAAATTGTTTCAGTGTATTTATTCAGCGGAGACGACCACTTTGATCTCATGCTTCACTTCTTTGTGAAGATCGAGAACCGCGGTGTAGTTACCGACTTGTTTGGGGTTTTCCTTCAGGATAACCTTTTTGCGATCGATGTCGAAGCCGTGGGCTTTCAGGACATCGGAGATTTGCAGGGCTGTAACGGCGCCGAAGATCTTGCCGGTTTCTCCGGCTTTTGTCTTGATCTCGACGACAAAGTCTCCCACCTTGGCGGCCAGTGCCTGGGCGTCCTGCTTCAGCTTCTCGGCCTTGTGGGCCATCTGCCGCACATTCTCGTTGATGAGCCGGCGGTTTGAGTCATTGGCGATCAGGGCAAAACCGTTCGGGATGAGGTAGTTGTTACCATAGCCTGCCCGTACCTTCACGATGTCGTTTTTATAGCCGAGACCAGAGATGTCCTGTTTTAATATTACTTCCATGTGTGTGCTCTTTTAAGGTTTCGATTACTTCAATGAATCACCGACATACGGAAGAATCGCCAGGTGGCGGGCACGCTTAACGGCCTGGGCTACCTTCTTCTGAAATTTCAGGCTGGTACCCGTAAGCCTGCGCGGCAGGATCTTGCCCTGTTCGTTGATGAACTTCAACAAGAAGTCGGGATCTTTGTAATCAATGTATTTGATACCATTTTTCTTAAAGCGGCAGTATTTCGGTCTGACCTCTGCCCGCTTTATGGGTTCGTTCATTAATGTCATCGCTTAGCTTCCTCCTCAGCTTTTTTAACGGGTTTTTTGTTTTTGAATTCGCCTTTGCGCCTGCGCTCATTGTACACCACCGCATGCTTGTCAAGGGCAGTAGTCAGAAAACGCATAACCGATTCGTCTCGTCTGTACTCCGTCTCCAGGGCGGTTATTGCCGGGGAATCTGCCGTAAATTCGATGAGGTTGTAAAAACCTGTGGACTTCTTGTTGATGGGATAAGCCAACTTCTTCAAGCCCCAGTTCTCCGTGTTGATGATCTCGGCTTTTGCCTTGGTCAACACCTTCACGAACTTTTCGACAGTATCCTTTGCCTGCTCGTCAGACAAAACGGGATTTAAAATGAATACCGTCTCGTAATTGTTCATAATAATTTTTAAGTTTTGAGCCTGCAAAAGTAGTGAAAAGAGCAATATTTAAAAAATGCAGATGCGGAATTTCGCGCCTGCCGGCTGTGTCCCCGCCTTTCATAGCGGGTAGGTGCCCGTCGCTCACAAAAAAGTCAGTCGCGGTCACCTGAAATGTTTTGTTGAAGCTCTTTTTCGCGTAATTTTAAAGAACTTATGCCTCGCTATTTCCAAAAAATATTTTGCTTTTTTGCCCTTTCTGTCCCTTTCCTGGCATGCAACGACCGGAAGATCGACTTCAGCTCGCAGGTTAAGCCCATTCTCAACAAACGCTGTATCACATGCCACGGCGGCGTGAAGCAAAATGCCGGTTTCAGCGTCCTTTTCAGGGATCAGGCCCTGGATACCACTGAATCCGGAAAATATGCGATCGTGCCCGGCGATCCGGACCATAGCGAAATGATCCGCCGGATCACCAGCCACGACCCCGAATACCGCATGCCCTACAAAGAGGAGCCGCTCTCAAAAGGAGAAATCGATATCCTTACCGAATGGATCAAAGAGGGGGCCGAATGGGGCGAACACTGGGCCTACAGCCCACCCAAACCCGTCGAGGTTCCCAAACACGATCAAATCTTATCAGGAATCAGCACGCCGGGTGAAGAATGGGCCAAAAACGATATCGATTACTTTATCCTTCAAAAAATGCGCGAGCATGACCTCGCACCCTCTCCCGAGACCGACCGGGCCACCCTCATCAGGAGAGCATACCTGGATATCATCGGGATTCCGCCCACGCCCGAACAGGTCAGCCGATTTACCAGCGACGAAAGCCCGGACGCCTATGATAAAGTTGTGGATAAACTGCTTGCCTCACCCCATTTCGGGGAAAAATGGGCGTCGTGGTGGCTTGACCTCGCGCGGTATGCGGATACAAAAGGCTACGAGGCAGATCAATCCAGGATCATTTGGCGCTACCGCGATTATGTGATCAGGAGCTTTAACGATGACATGCCCTTTGACCAGTTTACCGTCGAACAACTCGCCGGCGACCTGCTTCCCAACCCAACCGATGAGCAGCTGATCGCCACTGCCTTCCACCGGAATACCATGAACAACGAAGAAGGCGGAACGGATGATGAGGAATTCCGCACCGCCGCGGTCATCGACCGGGTCAGCACGACCTGGGAGGTATTCCAGGGGACCACCATGGGTTGCGTGCAATGCCACAGTCATCCGTACGATCCCATCCGCCACGATGAATATTATAAGGCCTTTGCGTATTTCAACAATACCCGCGATGAAGATGTAAGTTTTGATCACCCCCTGCTGAGAACCTACGCGGAAGAGGACCAGGACAAGATCCGCGCGATAAAATCATGGGTGTCTCAGCATGCGGGCAAAGACAGGTCTGATGAAGTCTTGCGCTTTTTCAAAACGCTCGAACCCAAGTATCATGCGCATGTAACGGACCAGTTTGTGAACGGGGAACTGGATGGCTACAAGAGGCTCAACGTGCGCGGCCCGGGCGGGAGCGCGCGCATGAAACAAATTGACCTCACCGGCAAGACGCATCTCTTTATCAACTACACCATGCGGACAGCGGGCGGATCCATAGAAGTCCGGATCGATGGCCCGCAAGGCGACCTGCTTGCCAGGGCCAGGCCTGAGGCGGGCAAAGATCAACGGATCATGGACATCCCTTTAAGGCCTGCGGAAGGCGTTCACGACCTTTACTTCATTTTAGCCAATCCGAAGCTCGATAAAGAGGATGGCGTATGCACCATCGAGTGGTTTTCTTTCCAGGCAGATTTCCCGGGGGAGAAGGAGCCGGGCGCCGCTGCCGTGAAGGCTGCCTATCTCGAACTGCTGAACCGCGACGTTGACAATACGCCCATACTGATCGAAAACACTGCCGCCCAAAGAAGGACAACCAGGGTGTTTGAACGCGGAAACTGGCTGGTGAAAGGCGATGAAGTTCAGCCCGACGTGCCCCAGGCGTTAAAGACCACAGGTGTGAAAGCGCCTGCTAACCGCCTGGAGTTTGCGCGTTGGCTGGTCAGCGGGGACAACCCTCTGACTGCACGCACGATCGTCAACCGGTTCTGGGAACAGATCTTCGGGAACGGACTGGTACAGACGCTGGAGGATTTTGGATCCCAGGGGGCGCCACCCACGCACCCCGAGCTCCTGGACTGGCTCGCGCTCCGCTTCATGAACGACCACCACTGGAGTGTCAAGAAGCTGATCAGGGATATGGTGCTGTCTGCTACCTACCGCCAGTCCTCGGTTATTACAGACGACCACCTTGCTAAAGATGCGCGCAATGAATGGCTTGCCCGGGCGCCGCGCCTCCGCCTGTCAGCCGAGCAGATCCGCGACCAGGCCCTGGCGGCGAGCGGGCTGCTGAGCGACAAGATGTATGGAAAAAGCGTAATGCCGTTCCAGCCGGAAGGCATATGGAACTCGGTGTATAACAACGAAAAATGGAATACGAGTGAAGGAGAGGATGAACACAGGCGCAGCGTGTACACATTCATTAAACGTACAAGCCCCTATCCTTCGATGATGATGTTTGACGGATCCAGCCGCGAAGTATGCGTCGGGAGAAGGATCCGCACCAACACGCCGTTGCAGGCACTCGTCACCCTCAATGACCCGGTCTATGTGGAAGCTGCGCTCGCCCTCGCCAAACGCATGGTAACGTGCGGCGACACCGACCAATGCATCCGGACAGGCTATCGTCTGCTCACGCTCCATGAAATGCCAGACTCAAAACTGAAGATCTTTCACTCCCTGTATCAGGATGCTTTCCAGACCTATCGCGCAGACTCCGCCGCTGTCCATGCCCTCACAAAAGAGAAAGACGGGACACAGACACTCGCAGCGATGACCATCGTCGCCAACGCATTGCTGAACCTGGATGAAGTTATTATGAGGGAATGAGGGAGGGGAATTCAAGATTTGAAAATAATTCAAGATTCAAAATTCAAAATTCTGAGGGCTCATTGGAATGTTTTATAAATCTTGCATCTTGGGCTTCGACAGGCTCAGCCACCGGGCTTCGACAGGCTCAGCCACCGGGCTTCGACAGGCTCAGCCACCGGGCTTCGACAGGCTCAGCCACCGGGCTTCGACAGGCTCAGCCACCGAAGCCGAATCTTGAATCTTGAATTTTGAATTTTGAATCCATGCCCCTATCACGACGGAATTTTTTAGCCCTCACTGCTGCGACCGGCGGTTACACATTTTTAAATAGCCTGCAGGGTTTCGCAAAACCGCTGCCCGCACCCGCGGCGACCCAGGGCTTCAGGCTGCTGATCTTCGCGACGAACTGGGGATACACCGGCAGCTGGGCGGAGTTTGCCGCCAAAATAAAAGACCTGGGATATGACGGAGCGGAGGTCTGGTATCCTTCTGCTGCCGAAGAGCAAAGAGC
>DASVOT010000163.1:0-6675 GCA_036383235.1 Chryseosolibacter sp. | reverse complement strand
ATGCGTTACACAACCTATCGCTACAACAAGGAGACGTGCCAGTTTGAACGCGTCAGGCTCAACGCCAGGAATGTGCTCTGGTATTGCGCGGGCGTTGCCGTCACAGCTTCGTGTCTGCTGCTTGGCATACTGTTGCTGCACGACGTGATCGTGAACACCGACGCGGAAAAGATATTGCGAAAGGAAAACAGGGCTTTAAGGGAGCATCATGCCATTCTTTCGGCCGAACTGGAGGAGCTTCAGCCGGTCCTCACCTCACTCGAAAACAAAGACCGCGTTCTCCATAAGAGATATTTTGGCTCGCAGCTGGCGTCGGCGCGTGCATACGATCATGTGTCGAAGGAGAAATTCCTGCTTGCAGATCCCCGCACCTTCCGCAACCAGGTAGCCGCGCTCACGGGCACGTCGGACAAGCTTTTGTCGGGCGCATCGGAGACCAATGTTCTCTTTGCAAATAGGCTACTGCTCTCCAAAGACCGGATCGGATCCCTTCGCTCGGCACCTACCCTTCAACCCGTAAAACCCTGGGAGAATGAAAGGCTCATTTCCGGTTACGGCATGCGTGTGAATCCCTTCCACAAAGGGTTATATGAACACCTGGGCATCGACATTGCCATGCCGCGCGGAACACCGGTCATGGCCACCGCCTCCGGGTTCACGCGCGAAATAAAGCGCAGCGATCTCGAGGCCGGATATGGCAACTACGTCGAGATCGATCACGGCAATGGATGGGTGACCCGTTACGCGCACCTGGAAGACATCCGGATCAAATACGGAAGCCGGATCAGCAAAGGACAGGTCATCGGCACGCTGGGAAGCAGTGGCGGATCCGTTGCGCCACATCTTCATTATGAGATTTTGTTTAACGGCACGAACGTCGACCCTGTCTTGTATATGCTGGAAGGACTTACAAGCGATCAGCACGATGGCCTGACTTTCAGAAGCCATCAGCAAAACCAATCACTGGATTAAATGAGCAGGACCCGATATCGTTATAGTCATACAACATGCCGGTACGAGCCCTTTTATGTGCGGGGCAAAGTATTGCGCAACCGCATGCTGTTGTTTCTCTCAATCTCATTATCCATTGCGTTGGGGGGTTACTGCTGCGTGCTTAAATATATTCCCTCCCTCGATGAATTGTTCTTAACGGACGAAAATCAGAGGTTGAAGGTGGAGTGGGATATTCTCGACGACCAGATTCACCAGGCGAACGGCAAACTCCACACGCTGATTGAGAAAGGCGACCACAATTACAGAGTCATTCTGGACTCGGAACCCCTCGACCCCAGCATCCGCGAAGCCGGTATTGGTGGTAGCGAAAAGATCAACACACAGCAGCTCCGGGAATTCCCGCGGGTTCTCCAGGAATACCGCACCCTCGAGAAATTGAAACACCAGCTCGATGTCGAAATGCAATCGTACGATCAGATCGCCCGACTGTTCACGGAAAAAAGCATGATGTGGGCGGCAAGGCCCGCTATCCAGCCGATCAGTAACAAGACGCTGACGCAGCTGCACACGACCTTTGGAGAACGGTTTCACCCTCTGTTGGGATACGTGCGCGAACACAAGGGCCTGGATTTTACGGCTGATATCGGAACGCCGGTTTACGCCACAGGCGATGGCGTAGTCAAAAAAGCTTACTTCTCGGGAAGCTACGGAAACGTGATCTTTGTCGACCACCATTACGGATACGAAACGAGGTATGCCCACCTCTCGGCTTTCAATATCAAGGAGGGTGAAAAAATAAAGAGGGGCGAGATCATCGGGTTTGTGGGAAATACCGGCCTTTCGGGCGGACCGCACCTTCACTATGAAGTGCTGTTCAACGGCATTCAGATCAATCCCATTAACTTCTTCCAGCGGGACCTCAGCAACAAAGAGTATGAGAAGCTTGTTGAGGAAGGCAGCAAGCGCCGCGAATCCCTCGATTAATTTTTTCATTCTTCTCAAATCTCCCTTTCTTTGCAGTCCGAATTTCACCGGTCTCCATGCGACTGCCTTTAATTATATTGTTACTCCTCTTCGTCGCGCCCGTTTGCGCCCAGTCACAAGCCGATTCACGTTCCTCTATATATAAGAGTGTTCCTTCCGCGGGGCCGGCTGGCCTGCAGGTACTTCCTCACACGGATACGGTAACGATCATCGGCGTCGGCGATATCATGATGGGCACCAATTACCCGGAAGACAAGCTGCCACCGGACGACGGGGCGTTTCTCCTCAAGTCGGTGACACCGGTGCTGCGGAATGCCGATGTGACTTTCGGAAATCTCGAGGGCACGTTGCTCAACGACGGGGGAACCCCAAAAACATGCAAGGATCCGAAAGTATGCTACGCTTTCAGGACCCCCACCCGTTATGTTAAGAATCTTCTCGATGCGGGGTTTGATATGGTGAGCGTCGCCAATAATCACGCGGGTGATATGGGAGATGAAGGGCGGGATTCGACAATGCAGACGCTGCTCAGCGCGGGCATCCTTTTCGCCGGCCAGCTGCCGGTGAAAACATCTATTCTCGTCAAAGACAGCATCCGGTATGGGCTGGTGGCATTCGCTCCGAACACGAATTGCGTACCCATCAACGACTTGCAGGGGGCGCAGGAGATCGTGCATCAGCTTGACTCCCTGGTGGATATCGTCATCGTTTCGTTCCACGGCGGCGCGGAGGGCGCAAAATTTCAGCATGTGCCCAGGACACATGAACTATTTTATGGCGAAGATCGCGGGGACGTCTACAACTTTGCCCACACCATGGTGGATGCCGGCGCAGACGTCGTTTTCGGGCACGGCCCGCATGTCACGCGCGGGGTTGAAGTCTATCATGACAGGTTCATCGCATACAGCCTCGGAAATTTCTGCACTTACAAGGGTATCAATATCGCGGGCGTGAGCGGCGTGGCTCCCATCGTCAAGGTTTTCACAAGCCGCGAAGGAGAATTTTTAAAGGGAGAAATCACACCCATCATACAAAGCCAGGCTTCCGGTGTCCG
Organism: Chryseosolibacter sp.; assembly: GCA_036383235.1. Classification (GTDB taxonomy): domain Bacteria; phylum Bacteroidota; class Bacteroidia; order Cytophagales; family Cyclobacteriaceae; genus Chryseosolibacter. The sequence continues at coordinate 3,683 of DASVOT010000163.1, read as the reverse complement.
GATCGATCCGGCAAAATCAGTTATCGCCATCATGCAGGATCTTTCAAAAAAAGATTTTCCGGAATCGCGGATTCAGATTGACGATAAAGGTTTAATTACTTATCTTGGACAGTAACATGGCGTATAAGGAAAAAGAAATAGAAAAGCTTTACTACTCCATAGGAGAAGTAGCCGAAATCTTCACAGTAGCTCCCTCCCTTATCCGCTTTTGGGAATCGGAATTCGATCTCATCAAACCCAAGAAGAACCGGAAAGGAAACCGGCAATTCACCAAGGAGGATATTGAAAACGTCCGCACCATTTATCACCTGGTAAAAGAAAAAGGATTTACCCTTCAGGGCGCGAAAGAAATGTTGCGAAACGATTCGCAGGCCGTCAAAGACAAAATGGAAATGCTCGACTCGCTGCGCAACGTTAGAAAATTCCTCGTAGAGCTCAAGGAAAACCTCCATTGAGTTTTACAGAATCGAAAAATAAAGTATTGGCCGGACTGAGAGCATCGTCTTTCGCCCGGGTAGTTTTAAAAAGAGACCCTCAATCCATTCTAAATGGATCAGAATCGCCTTTCACTGCTTGCCCTCCATTTTATTCCCGGCCTCGGAGACTATCTGATCAGACAGCTCGTAAGCTACTGCGGATCACCTGAAAAGGTTTTCAAAATGCCAAAGGGCAAACTTCTAAAAATTCCCGGGATCGGTGGCATCACGGCTGAAGGAATCATTCGTGGCAAACCATTCGAACAGGCGGAAAAAGAACTGAAGAAAGCGGAAAAAGAAAAAGTCGACCTCATCTTTTATACCGACAAAAAATATCCGTCGCGGCTCCGGCAGATCAATGACGCGCCCACGCTCCTGTACGCGAAGGGAAAAATCGACCTTGAAAACCCGAAAGCAGTGGCGATCGTCGGCACGCGGCAATCGACGGCTTATGGAAAAGAATGTGTTGAGAATCTGGTAAAGGACCTTGTTCCCCACGAAGCGCTGATCATCAGCGGGCTGGCCTATGGCATCGATATCCACGCTCATAAACAAGCGCTCCGGCATAAACTTGCCACCATTGGCGTGATGGGCAGCGGCATGGACGTGATCTATCCCTCCGCCCACCGGGAAGTGGCGACGAAAATGATGGAGAACGGTGGTTTGCTGACGGAACATCCATTCGGCACACAGCCTGATGCCCATAACTTTCCAGCGAGGAACCGCATAGTCGCCGGCTTGTCGGATGCCATCATCATCGTCGAAGCTGCGGAAAAAGGCGGCGCGCTGATAACCGCCGACATCGCGAACAGCTATAACAAAGATGTGTTTGCCTTCCCGGGCAACGTAAAGCAAAGCCATTCCGCCGGCTGTAACAACCTGATCAAATCAAACCGGGCCCACCTCATCACATCGGTACGAGACCTGCAATACATCATGAACTGGGATATCGGCGCGAAACCCGCAAAGGCAGAGCCGGTCATACTGGAGGGCTATACGCAGGATGAACAGCTTGTCATCAAAACCCTCCTTGACAACAATAAACAGCTAATGATCGACGAGGTCAGCTGGAAAACCAATCTGCCCATAAGCCAGCTCGCATCCATTCTCCTCTCCCTGGAATTCAAGGGACTCATTGCCTCCCTTCCCGGTAAAGTTTACAAACTGACAAAGTGGTGACCGCTCAGCGCCGGTCACCGATCCTTTGCGCTTACTGGCGGTCGCCAAAAACCCGATCGGCAAACGTCAGCGCCTCCAGAAAACTCTTTTCATCGATCGGAAGCGCGACGCGCTCATCCCGCAGGAAGGAAACAATGGTCTCCGTGGCAATATTTCCCACCAGCTCATCCTTGGCCATCGGGCAGCCTCCGAATCCCCGCATGGCCCCGTCGAATCTCCGGCATCCGCCGCGGAACGCAGCTTCAATCTTCTCCCGGGAAGTCGCCGGCGTGGAGTGAAGATGCACACCCACCTCCATGCCGGGAAATTGGCTGCTGACAGAAGTGAACAGCGTTTCGATCGAAGCGCTGTCAGCGATGCCGATGGTGTCGGCGAGCGATACCACATCCGCACCTAGCGTCGCCAGGATGTCTACAAACTGCGAAACGATGCTGGCTTCATAAGGGTCGCCATACGGGTTGCCGAAGCCCATGCTGATATAGACCACCAGTTGCTTGTTCGCTTTCAGCGAGATGTTCTTGATTTCTTCAAGGGTGTTTAACGCTTCGGGAATCGACTTGTTGGTGTTCCTCTTCTGAAAGGTCTCGGAAATCGAGAGCGGAAAACCGAGGCACGAAATGTGGGCATGCCGCGAGGCTTCTTCTGCGCCCCGGGTGTTGGCGACGATCGCCAGCAATTTCGACTTCGTCGTACCCAGATCGAGCTGCTCCAGCACCTTTGTCGTGTCGGCCATTTGCGGCACTGCTTTCGCGGAAACAAAACTTCCGAAATCAATCGTATCAAACCCGACGGCCAGTAGCTTCTGAATGTATTCTGCTTTAAGGGATGTCGGAACGAGCTGCTTCAGCCCCTGGATTGCATCGCGGGGACATTCAATGATCTTGATGCTGTCAGTCATCTATGTGCGTTAACCGGAGCCTAAAGATTTAATAAAAAACCGGTAAATAAAAGTGGCGAACCCCGGGCCCGGGGCAATGTGTTGCATGAATGGATCTCATACCTCCTCGGACACTTCCACAGAAGTAAACATGACCGGCAAAACCCTATGCTCCAAGCCGGCTCCGGCAATGAGAGCGAGGCTGACATCATTGTCCAAGGCGATTCGATCCTCAACCGCCAAGCCGGCAACGCTTCGTTCAGCCAGCACACCAGGCGTTGGCGTGGACGCGAACGCGGACACCTCAGTCGGAGAAGTCTTGCCCGAGGTTGCCTGCATCTTACCAGGAAAATAACAGGCACCAATTCTGGAAGCCGCGTTCAACAGGCGGGGGTATCATGAACGTGCTCCTGCCGAAGCGCCAATCATGTCGGGGCTGAAGTAGCGGTGACAGTCGGCATATGCCATCCGGTGCTGCTGTTCAACGACGGCAACGCCGGAGCCATAGAAGGAGACAAGCCGCCCTCTCGTTTGCTGCATCGCCGCGTCCGTGGAGAGGGCAAACGACGTCTTATAGTCTCAACAATTTTTAGGACCTTTGGGCGGAATTAACAGTCATTATGCTTGTAGTCCGGGAAAATGTCGACCTGTATCCCTTCAACACGTTTGGTATTCATTCGAGTGCCAGGTATTTTGTAACCGTGCGTTCGGTGGCGGAGGTGCAGGAGCTTTTAAGAAGCGGTTGGTTTAAGAACCATCCTTTCCTCATTCTCGGCGGAGGTAGCAATATCCTTCTCACGAAGGACTTCAGCGGCGTGGTGGTCAAGAACGAGATCGGAGGTGTTGCCATTGTCGGCGAGGATGACGCCCGGGTGACATTGAAAGCCGGGTCCGGAGAGAACTGGCAGAACCTGGTGGCGTACTGCGTCGAGCGAGATTTCGGCGGTATTGAAAACCTTTCGCTCATTCCCGGAACGGTCGGAGCAGCGCCGATGCAGAATATCGGAGCATACGGCGTGGAGATCCGCGAAGTGATCGAACAGGTGGAGGCCATCGGCCTCGAGACCGGCGCGATCACCACCTTCCGGCGCGACGAGTGTGCTTTCGGATACCGGGAGAGTATTTTCAAGCAGCATCTCAAAGGAAAATAT
>DASVOT010000162.1:0-5112 GCA_036383235.1 Chryseosolibacter sp. | reverse complement strand
ATGCGTGATCGCGAAGACCAGGGAAAAACAGGCGGAAGGAGTGCCGGTATTGCCTCAAATGTAAGGGAAAGGGAATGCAGCGCCCCGTCAAAGGCTCAGCGCTAATCGATTACCGTTTTCTCGAACCGGCCGGTCATTTCGAGGACTTTTATACGGTACACGACCGCCCTCTTTTCTTTTTCGATGACTTCAGGAGCGCGCGAAAAACCGTGAGTGGGGCGCACCGATTGGCTCGTTGTATAGGGTACGAATCTGTCGATGATGATTCTTAAGGCGTTTACCTGGTCCTTTTCCCGGTGCAGCTCCTCATAGGTGCCCCACACGATGACACTTCTCCAGTTCGTCATGTCTTCGACGGCATCAACCTGGAAGCATACTCCGGGATTTTTGCGCATGATGGCGATCTTTAATCCTTCTTTAGAGTGAGCGTAAATGTAGCCGTCGTGGTAGACATAGGATACCGGGACCACATACAGCTTTTCACCCGCATGGCACGCGATCCTTCCCACGAGCTGGCTTTGCAGCACATGCTCCATTTGCGAGTGTGTAAGCGAACCCACCATACGCCGCCCTTAATAATTCTGCGCCTTCAGTTCAAGCCGGTTGAATTCCTCTATCGAAAGCTCTGACAGGGCCTTGCCGGTTGCCAGTTCCCATTCCAGAATCTGCTGCAGAAGATCGGCTGCCGTGTCGAGCTCGAGTTCGACCGCAAACATGTAGGCATTCTTGTATCCGGCAATCTTATATGCGTTGATGTTTTGAATGCAACTGATCCGCAGCATGTCTTTAAGGTGCTTCGACGGCGTCGTGAAGCCAAGAATCTGGTGCATTTCATCGATCATCTTATGGATGACCTCGTTTTTTCGCGTCTGCGGCTCCTGCATCAGGTAGTTGAATATCCTTTCGAATTTCAGGATCTTGTTTTCCGACTGCCGCGCGTACCGCTGCATTTCATTCTTCAGCTTCTCGGAACCCACGTCGGACATGCAGGCATTTAATTCCCTGGCGAGAAATCTCTCTGAATAGAAAAGTCCCTGAAGTTGAAATGCGAGCGCGTCTTGTATTGTGTGAATGAAAGTTTTCATAGCTGTGATTTACTGTACGACTACGCCAGGCCCGGCGAGCGAAGATTTCTGAAACTTCCTGAAGATCTTCGTCACGGCAGCTTTTACAACGCGGTCTGCCTGTTCTGCGGTATACGTCGATTGGATGGCGGAGAAGGCCCACCCTCTCCAGATCAGGTTGCCTGTTTCCCCGCTCATGAGGTCTATGATCAGCGTCCCCTCACGATAGGGATACACGTTTGTCTGCATGCGCATCCAGTACGGCCCGTAATACGCTCCATAGGGATCGGTGGCGATCACCGTTCGATCATCCACGATGATGTGATAATGGATCAGGAGCTGGGGTTGCGTTTCCGTCAACTGGTACCCCCTCGTGGTCAGCTCGGTATTCACCGCCGACCGGATCCTTTTGTCATTTAATTCATTGTAATAGATCGGATTCTGCCCCGCTTCAATATCCGCTTTGGCCATCCAGCCAAAAGTCTGGTATTGACGGACGTCATAGTCCGGATCGTAGTCGCTGTACACGCTTATCTCAGGGCTGCACCGTGTGAGTAGAAGCAAAAAGGAAATGAAAATTGCTTTGTTCATAAGTTCTGGCCTTTTGTCCGGCAGAATGAAAATATCGATTCGCATCTGTTCCGGACATGACGAAAGTTGGGATGCAGAAAGACATTTGTCATAGGGTGGCCTGTATACAGTCACCTGCGCAGTACCCGTGCGCGGAGGTTTGTCTGGTTTCACTCAGACTTTGGTGTCCGGTTGTATCCGGACCTCCGGGGACTCTGGCCTGGCGCGGCCTTTTTAGAAAGCCGGTGGCCTGACTTGCATCGGTTGCGGGCTCATGGCATAGAACGCCGTCACGATTCTGGCGGCTGTATGTTTTTGTTTGTCAAAATAACAAATTGACAAGGCTTGAGCTTGATTTTGATGAAATGCCGGGTGCCTTCCTCGTTTTTCAGAACATGGATCTTTCCGTGGTCACCATAGCAGAATCTGAATGTGCTGCCATCCGGATTTAAGTGCCGGTCCACGCACACGTATTCCTCGTCATCCGATGTTTGAGAGTCGTTAAAGACAATCAGCATTTCCTCATCGTACAGGATCCGTGAGAAGGCAAGCATGGAATCATGGAAGACGGGCAGGTTGAACTTCTTCCCGTCATGCGAAGACTCGCGCATATACATGCGGCCGAATTTCAAGACTGCATTTTCGGCCCGCAGGTTCGCAAGTTTGGCGATCTCCTGGTAGATGCGGTTTTCTTTGTTAAGGGCGTTGCGCGTGGAGTCGTCAGGGCTGAACATGGGCTCCCGCACGTTCCAGTCTTCGCGGCCGGCTCCCTGAAATCCCTGCTCGGTCCCGTAATAAATGCACGGCGTCCCCAGCGCGCACAACAGAAACCCGATCCCGGCGATGATCTGATCTTCCGAAGCGTCGTGGCCGAATCTTTTTTTCATCGTTTGTCCGACCTGGTCGTGGTTATCGATGAAGGTGACGAGAAACTCTCCGAACTCGCCCCTTAGGAGCGCGCTTTTCCGAAGTGATTCATATCGCTCGATGAGCTTTTCCGGTGTCGTTTTCCCTAATATCACATCGGCGAGAACATGGTATAGGGGGAAATCCAGAACGGAATTCAGTCCGTAATAGATGGCAGTGTCCTCCACCACGATGGCGGTCTTTGGGCCGATATACTGGTTGTATAGGTCTTCCGGTCCAAGAAGCTCGCCGAAGAGAAAGAATTCGCGCTTGCCGAGCTTGTACGCGTATTCCCTGACATGGGAGCAGAAAAGACTGGTTGCTTTTTCTCCCATGTGCTTTACCGCATCCAGCCTGAATCCATCTACGTCCGTTTCCCGGATCCAGTAACAATGGATTTTCGTGAGGATTTCCTGTACGTAAAGTGATTCCGGTGAGTTGTCGTTCTTGAACGCCTTTAAACCGTTGAAATCCCCTTCCCTGGTCTCGGGGTAGGCGTCGAAATTCCGGATCTGTCCCTTCCTCCAGTAGAGGTCGGGATTTCGCAATTCCACGGGGACCGGCTTCCCTTCCCAGCGCCATTTGCCGAAGGGAAAAACCATCCCGTTGAAGTAGTAGTATTGACGGTCGTCGGGATAACTCCAGTTATCTCCGGAATGGTGCAGCACCACGTCCAGGAACACGCGCATGTCAAGCGCATGGGCGGCCTCGACAAGGCTGGCCAGGTCTTCTTTCGTGCCAAATCGCGCATCCACTTTTGTGTAATCCTGGATGGCATATCCGTGATAAGACTCTGCGTTGTTTTCAAAGACGGGACTAAGCCAAAGCGCGGAACATCCCAGGTCTTTGATATAGTCGAGATGGCGCGTGATGCCAGTCAACGTTCCGCCACAAATGCTCCGGAGTTGCTTCTCCGTACCGAATCCCTTGAATTTTCCCGATGCCTTAACGGGGACCCGCTGATGGTCGTCGTGAAACCGGTCCACCATGAGGAAATAAATGAACTCTTCGCGCCATTCCCGGCTGCAGTTCCTGAAGTAAGTTTTGCCGGGCTTCGGAGACAGATCGAGATCGTGGATGGACGTGAGGCCCATTAAAAGATTTCATTAATCGTATAGGTGGTGCCGTTGAAGACGAATTTTTCACCCGCCCGTTTTCCGCGCATGGCCATGAACAACGGACTCACCGTGGATATCCCGACGTAGGTCTGACCATGGAGCTTGAGGTTTTCGGGACTTGACGAAATGAAAAACGTGTACTTGTCTGTCACTACCACCGCTCCCAACGAAGGCTGAACGTGAATTTCATGCGCGCTCCGTTTCAGGTTTTCCAGTTTGTCCATCTTCTGATGTGCAGACTCCAGCGCTTCGTTGAGCGTGTTCAGCTCTGGAATGATTTGCAACGCAGTCGCCTGATCAACGGTGTCGTAAGGCTCCTCGTTACCCAGTCCTTCGGTATCGAGCAGCGATTTTATGCGCTCTTTGAAGTTTTCAATAAGTGCTCGCTGCTTCCCGGTGCAGGCATCAAGTATCTCCTGTTTCAGGAGGATGTTGTTCTTAGTTTCTACCATAGCGCAATCTGATATTTACCGGCAAAACAAAACAGGATAATTATCATCAAATTGAAGGACTTTCGACATTTGGAAACAACTTTTTGGTCGCCTTGGAGGTCTGACGTCATCAGAAATGACAATCAATGTCCGGCCCTTCTGCGTGCATCGCATGCAGGGCTGAGGCAAACAGTCAGGTGAAAGTCCATCGGATCAATGATGTTCATCATAGCGCTACCTCGCGCCCGCGATTAACTTCGGCACAGGTTAACCGGTTAATACAATGAAGTCCATGTATCTTTTTTCAGCGCTGTTTCTGATAGCGGGGTTATCCGGTCAGGCGCAGGTCGTGTTGCCCGATGCAAGTCCCTTTGCCACCCTCACGCAGCAGATGGGAGGAAGTGAAGTCCTTGTTGAATATTCCCGTCCGGGGGTGAAGGGACGCGTCATCTTTGGCGAGCTGGTTCCTTACAGGCAATTATGGCGCGCAGGCGCCAATGCTTCGACGAAACTGTTTACAAGAGAGGAACTCCTTGTGCAGGATCAATATAAACTGCCCCCGGGGGTGTATGCCATTTATGTCGTGCCCGACAAAGAAGAGTGGACCATCATTCTGAGCCGCGACTCGTGGTTGTGGGGAACGTTTGGTTATAAGGAGATCTACGACGCGGTGCGATTCAAGGTTAAATCTCACTTTCTCGAAGATCCGCTGGAGACTTTCACGGTGCGATTTGCAAATATCTGCAGTGGATGTGCCGAGCTGCAGCTGTTGTGGGAGCATACGAAAGTCGGTTTCCGCATCAGCACCACCGCCGATGAAAAAGCGATGGCTGATATTAAAGCATTCGCCTCGAATCCCGAGGCGAAAATGGCGGGCGAGTACTACCTGGCTGCCAAATATTATCTGGACACGCAACGGGATTATGAGCAGGCCCTGACCTGGATTGACAAAGCGCTTGCTTATGCGCCCGGAGCTTATTGGATGACACACACGAAAGCGGAGATACTGGCGAAAAAAGGCGA
>DASVOT010000161.1:0-2224 GCA_036383235.1 Chryseosolibacter sp. | reverse complement strand
TAAAGGCAGGTCTCGGTTGCACGCTTAACTTTCAGTGTGAATTCAGGGGAACGCTCCGCTTGCAGCTGGCAGTTTATTATGGTTAAACAGCAGGTTAGTGAGGTCTGTGGACTTTACCGAATGATTGGGAACCCTCGCAGGGCTCGGGTGGTCCTTGTGAAGATGGGGTTGGGGATGTTTACCGCGGAGGCGCAAAGGCGCGGAGAAATGCAGGTTCAAATGCAGGTCGAAATACAAGGTCGCAAATCGACCAATTAAGGGAGAATCATTCGGTGAGGCCCTCAGCCCTCATTGACTTTTGGTATTCTTTGCGTCTCAGCGCCCCTGCCTGCCTTAGTGCAGGCCGATCGCACGCAGGCAGGTCTGCGGTTAATTTTTCCCAACCCCATCTTCACCAAGAACCACCCGAGCACCCGCGAGGGCTTGATTTCAACCACAACGACCCGAGCACCGCGAGGGTCTCCAACAAACCCTTTGCGCCTCAGCGCCTCTGCGGTAAACATCCCCCGACCCCATCTTCAAAGGGAACCACCCGAGCCCCGCGAGGGCTCCCAACAACCCCTTGATTTCGCAACAGCATTGATTTCTTAGCTCCCAATTCCCTATTTTTAACCCCATTGAACGAAGACTCAATGGAACTCTGGCTAAAGGACAAATGCATCGTCGTCGTGGGTGGAACCACGGGGATCGGCTTATCCGCGGCGGAAGCGTTTCTCCGGCAGGGGGCTAACGTAGTGGCTATCGGAAGGAGTCCCGAAAGCGCGGAGAAAGCGTCCTCCCAGCTGAAGAAGGCCCTGGTGCTGACCGGAGACGCCTCCCAGGAGGGGACCGTGTCGCGGGCCATTGAAAATTGCCTGGAAAAATTCGGAGGATTTGACGGCCTCTATCACGTGGCAGGCGGCAGCGGCCGGAAATTCGGCGACGGCGCCCTCCATGAGATCAAACGCGAGGGATGGGATAAAACGCTTTCCCTGAACCTGACTTCGCTGATGCTGTCGAATCAGGCCGCCGTGCAGACATTCATGGCGCGGAAGACTTCCGGAACGATCCTGAACATGGGTTCCGTTCTGGGTTATTCACCGTCGCCAAAATATTTTGTAACGCACGCTTACGCAGCCGCCAAAGCTGCGGCGATCGGCTTTACTAGGTCCGTTGCCTCTTACTATGCGGTATACAATATCCGCATCAACCTCATCGCCCCGGGTCTGGTGGAAACGCCCATGTCGCAGCGCGCATCCAATGATGAGAAGATCCTCTCTTTCATAAAGACAAAACAGCCCCTTGACGGCGGGCGCATCGGCTCTGCTTCCGACCTCGACGGGGCGGCCATCTATTTTATGTCTGATCATTCCAGGTTCACCACCGGCCAGGTCCTTGCCGTCGATGGTGGCTGGAGCATCTCGGAAGGCCAGTATGAGTAAGACGATGAAAAGAAAAGCCATAGGAATTGACCTCGGATGCACCAATATCAAGGCGGTGCTTGTCGATGAGGATGGAGTTGTCCTTCACGAGTCGCGACAGGAAACCAATGAACCGAATGACGCGCACTGGAAGAAGGCTGTGCGCGATGCGATCACCGACCTCAAAAAACGCGGCGGAGACATCGCCGCGACCGGACTCTGCGCCCCCGGCCTGGCGAATGAAAACAACGACTGCATCGCCTGTATGCCCGGAAGGCTTCCCGGACTGGAGAACTTCAACTGGTCGACGTTTACCAACGAGCGTGTTTTTGTTCTGAACGATGCCCACGCCGCGATGACGGCCGAGGCTTCCTTTGGAGCGGCGAAAGGAGTAAAGCATGCGCTGTTGCTGACGCTCGGGTCCGGCGTAGGCGGCGGAATCCTTATCGATGGCCATCTCTACCAGGGACTGTCGCAGATGGCGGGGCACTTCGGCCACATGACCGTTGACTCGAACCAGTACGCAAGAGATGTTACCAACATGCCCGGAAGCATTGAAGACGCCATTGGAAATATCACCATCGCCCAGCGATCGTACGGGAAATTCAAAACGACGTTCGAGCTCATTGAAGGATACGGGCGCGGCGAGCCCTTTGCCACCTGGCTCTGGCTTGATTCCGTCCGGAAGCTTGCCATCAGCATTGCTTCGTCCATCAACCTGATTTCCCCGGAGGTGGTCATTATCGGGGGCGGTATCGGCCAGGCCGGCGAGGCGCTGATGAAACCTCTGAAAAATTTTCTTGACCTTTACGAATGGAGGCCTG
>DASVOT010000160.1:0-7137 GCA_036383235.1 Chryseosolibacter sp. | reverse complement strand
GCCACGTGAACCATTTCATCCAGCGAGGGGGTGATGAGCCCGCTGAGACCGATGATGTCGACCTTTTCTCTTTTCGCGGTCTCCAGGATCTTTTCCGGAGGAACCATCACACCGAGGTCCACCACTTCATAACTGTTGCAGGCCAGCACAATGCCCACGATATTTTTTCCGATATCGTGCACATCGCCTTTGACCGTGGCCATTAATATTCTCGCCGCGGCTTTTTGGGGCCCCTTGTTTTTCTTTTTCTCCTCTTCGAGGAAGGGGGTGAGGTAGGCCACCGACTTCTTCATGACGCGCGCGCTTTTCACCACCTGGGGCAGGAACATCTTTCCGGCGCCGAACAGGTCGCCGACCACATTCATCCCGGCCATCAGCGGCCCTTCGATGACGAGCAGGGGCGTGCCGTATTTTTTCCGGGCCTCCTCGGTATCCTCGTCGATGTAATCGATGATCCCTTTTACCAGCGAATGGTTGATGCGCTCTTCAACCGTTCCCTTTCGCCATTCGGTATCGACCTCCTTCTTCCTGGCGGACCCTTTCACCGTTTCCGCGAATTCCAGTAGCCGCTCCGTGGCATCGTCCCGGCGGTTCAGCAGCACGTCCTCCACCCTTCCCAGCAGCTCCGGGTCGATCTGGTCGTAGACCTCCAGCATCGTCGGATTCACGATGCCCATATCCATACCGTGTTGAATGGCATGGTAGAGGAACGCGGCGTGCATGGCCTCCCGTACCTTCTGGTTTCCCCGAAAGCTGAACGAAACGTTGCTGACCCCTCCGCTTACGTGCGCGTAAGGAAGGTTCTCGCGGATCCACCGCGCAGCCCGGAAGAAATCGAGCGCATAATTGCGGTGCTCTTCGATTCCGGTGGCCACGGGGAAAATGTTCGGATCGAAGATAATATCCTGCGCCGAAAATTTTACCTGGTGTACGAGGATGTCATAGGCACGTTTACAAATCGCGATGCGCTTCTCGTAGGTGTCGGCCTGCCCGTTTTCGTCGAACGCCATGACCACGACCGCGGCACCATAACGCTTCACCAGCTTCGCCTGCCGGATAAACTCCTCCTCCCCTCCTTTCAGGCTGATGGAGTTCACAATCCCTTTGCCCTGGAGACATTTCAGACCCGCTTCAATCACCTCCCACTTCGATGAATCGATCATCACGGGGATCCTGGAGATCTCCGGCTCCGATGCCATGAGATTTAAAAATTTCACCATCGCAGCCTTCGAGTCCAGCATTCCCTCGTCCATGTTGACATCGATGACCTGCGCTCCTCCGCGCACCTGGTCGAGCGCCACTTCCAGCGCCTCTTCAAACTTGTCTTCTTTGATGAAACTCAGAAACTTCTTCGAACCTGTGACGTTCGTCCGCTCACCGATGTTAACGAAATTCGATTCCGATGTTATCTCCACGGCCTCCAGGCCGCTTAATTTAAGTGCATGAGTATTGGTCATTAGTCGAAGGTCAATGGTCGATGGTCAATGGTCGATGGTCAATAGTCAATGGTCAATGGTCGCTGGCGCCACGCCAACTCTCCTGGGTTTGTACCTTGAAGCCACCTCCGCAATCCTGCGGATATGCTCCGGCGTGGTTCCGCAGCATCCACCCAGGATGTTCACGAGCCCTTCTTTGAGATATTCCTCCACCTGTTGGGCCATCTCGTCCGGCGTCTGATCGTATTGTCCGAACTCATTGGGCAAGCCTGCGTTCGGATACGCGCTGACAAAGAAGGGCGCCTTTTCATTGAGTACTCTGAGATATGGACGGAGCGCGCTGGCGCCCAGTGCACAATTCAATCCGATGCTGAGCAGCGGCACGTGGGAGACGGAGATCAGGAAGGCATCGGTGGTCTGCCCGGAGAGCGTGCGCCCGCTGGCGTCGGTGATCGTTCCTGAAACCATCACCGGCAATTCGCGACCCCTCTCTTCGAACAGCTCCTGGATGGCAAACAAAGCGGCCTTGACGTTCAGCGTATCGATGGCAGTCTCAAGCAGCAGTATATCCACTCCTCCGTCCATCAGTCCGCGGGCCTGCTCCTTGAAAGCAGCCGCCAGCTGATCGAAGGTCACCCCGCGGAACCCTGGATTATGTACCTCCGGAGAAAGCGAAGCGGTTTTGTTCGTCGGTCCCATGGCGCCGGCGACAAACCGGGGTTTGCCAGGATCTTTTTTAGAAAACTCATCCGCCACCTCGCGGGCGATCTTCGCCGACTGGTAGTTCAGCTCGTAAACATAATCTTCAAGATGGTAATCGGCCTGGGCGATGGAGGTTCCACTGAAGGTATTGGTTTCGATGATGTCAGCCCCGGCCTCGAGGTACTGCCGGTGGATGTCCTTGATGATGTCAGGACGCGTGATCGACAGCAGGTCGTTATTGCCTTTCAGCGGAAACGGGTGGTTTTTAAATTTCTCGCCGCGAAAGTCAGCTTCGCCCAGCGTATGTCGCTGGATCATCGTACCCATCGCTCCATCCAGGATGAGGATGCGTTCCTTGAGAATGTCTTCGATTTTCATAGGGCTGCCGGATTTAATTTTACATACTATCCAGAGAGCCCGGTTAAAGAGGCGTTACTTATCTTCTCACGATGCGATCACGCCCGTGATGGGATGTAGCACAACACCCTCCGATGGGTTGGAGGATAGGATGCTAAGACGTCTAAGGGCCCATTCCCTCGGTCTTTCTGGATAAGCACTGCAAAGAAAACGAATAGATTTGAAACAGCAAAATATTTGCGGCGGGCGAGGGCGATCACCGCAGTCCGGTCAGCCCGATTCCCGCGGCTGTTTTCAAGTGGCAAGAACTTTGATAGCTTTACCTCAGTTATAGCAGGTGAAAGACACGTAAACACCCGATCAATCGATTGAAATTAGCTGCCATCGATATTGGTTCGAACGCGATCCGCTTCCAGGTGTCGACCGTGCTTGAGAACAGCGCCGCCGTTCTCTTTAAGAAACTGGAATATGTGCGCTTTCCCCTCCGCCTCGGTCACGACGTGTTTACCACGGGGCGTATCAGCGCGCAGAGCGAGGCCAAGTTCAGGAAGCTGATGAAGGCCTATAAGCTGTTCCTCGAATTGTACGAGGTGCAGGACTACATGTTCTGCGCCACCTCCGCCATGCGCGAAGCGGAAAACGGCCAGCAGCTTGCCGACGACGTTCTTCAGGAATTTGGCATCACCATTCACATCATAGACGGAGACCGCGAAGCGGAGCTGATCAACCGCGCCATCCATTCCTACCTGACAGACAAAACTTATCTGCACATTGATGTAGGAGGCGGAAGCACCGAGTTGAATTTATACACCGGCGGAAAGAAGATCAAAACCCGCTCCTTCAGGATCGGATCGGTGCGGATCCTCGAGCACCATGACTCTCCGCGCGCGTGGCAGGATATGGAACACTGGATCCGCGAGCAGGTGAAAAAAGAATACGGCAAAGTGACCGCCGTGGGCACGGGCGGGAACATCAGCAAGATCTTTGAGTTGGCCAGGCTGAAGCCCGGCAAGACCATGTCTCTGAACAAGGTCCGGCAGATCAAAAAAATGGTCGCCGATTATTCTATTGAAGAAAGGATCTACAAACTCCAGATGAACCCAGACCGCGCCGATGTCATCCTTCCCGCCACCGATATCTATACGCGCGTGATGGAATGGGCTCACGCATCCAGCATCCTGGTGCCCGACGTCGGATTAAAAGATGGGATGATGCTGCTGATGTTCGAGAAGAACACGTTGCAGAAGCGCATCGAATTCGCTTCCTGATTCATTGGGTTGCAAAAACTGCCGAAGACGCCGGTACTGCCAAAGCCAATCGCCAACAGCCAATCGCCAGCCTCACCCCCCTTTCTTCAGTTTCTTCTTGATGGTGCTCTTGCCCTTCCGCGATTCCACCTTGTCAAAGTCGTACGTGTAGGCAACGGACAGGCTGATGACTTTCAGGTTCATCTTCATCGTATCGACGTAATTCAGAAGAGATGAGTACCATTCCCTGGGTGGATATTCGTATTTGTTGCCTCCAAGGTTTGTGTGGCCGGAGACGAACCGGAGTTCAGTGGTGAGATACGTTTTGTTCTTGAGGGGAGCCTTAAATCCGACGCCCATTGCCAGACCGAAGAACAACCGGTTGGCCCCGTTGTAATAAAGGTAATTCAAATCTCCATCCGGTGTCTTGTCAAATTCAATCTGGTAGCGGTATTTCGGTCCGCCTGCCGTGAGGTATCCCCTGCCCGACAACCAGTAGCCCACCTCCGGTCCGATGTTTACAAACCATTCCGACGGAATATCGGGGCCAAGCTCAAACTTGTACGCTTTCCTCAACAAGAGCGTGCCATCAATGAATCTGTAGGTGGAGTGATTGCGGAGCAACGGATCTTTCAGTGTCCGGCTTTTTTGTGAAAAACTCCCTTCAATTATTACACTGTAATTATTCTTCAGGGGAAAACCAAGGAGGCCGCCGATGATGAATCCCGTAGAAGGCCTCACCGAAAAAGTATCTTTCTGGTACTTATCCCGGAACGACGCCCAGTTCACCGTACCTCCTGCTTTTGCACCAAAGCTGTATTTTTGAGCCATGGCCTCATTTGCAACGAAAATGCCGCAAATAACGAGCAAAAAGTTACGCGTGATGCATGCGGACCAACGTAAAAAAGGCTCTCCAATCACAGTGCGAAAAGGGGTTTGATCCAAATTTATTGGTAAATTAAGGGTTAAATTTCATTTGACCCCCTAAAAACCGGATGAGACTGGAAAATTACTCTTTTATTGCGGCAATTTATTCTTTAATGGGACATAAAGGGTGGTTCGTTTTCCTGGTCGGTTTTTTCCTCTCCGGTGTCGCGACCGGGCAGGATCAGACCAATTTTACCCAGTTCTATATAAATCCCTATCTTTTCAACCCTTCGTATGCCGGGGTTGATGGCCAGCCAGCCCTCTCTATAATATACAGGAAACAATGGATGACCATCGACGGAGGCCCTACGATCGCAAACTTCAGCATCCAGACTCCCATCAGCCCCCGGACAAGCTTCGGTCTGAGCGTTACCAACGATTCAAAAGGATTGCTCAATAATTCATCCGTGTTGCTGACGTTCGGCTATAACATACCGCTTGCGGACCATTCGTTTGTACGTTTTGGAATCTCCGGAGGCGGAGCCTGGAACATGGTCGACATGAACAAGCTTGAGTCCCTCAGCAGCGATCCTGCCCTGGCAAATATACTCGACAACAACGCATCGCTTACCGGAAACGCCGGCATCTCGCTCCATCTGAAAACTTTCCAGTTCGGAGCTTCCATGCCGGCGATGTTCGCTCCCTCGTATCTCAGTCCGGACGCCTTTACCATCACGGAGATCAAGCCGTTTCAATCGCTCATCGTCAATGCAAGCAACCGGTTCTATTTCGGAGACGACAAATACGTATTCGAGCCTTATGCACTCTACCGGATCAACGCCGACCTTCCGGCGCAATTCGAGTTTGCGGGCATCCTGCACCTGAACCATGTCGTGTGGCTGGGAGGCTCCTATAAACAGGACTTCGGGATCTCCGCTGTGGCTGGGATCAAATTGAAGAATATGTTTGCCCTCGGAGGTTCATACAGTCTTCAGAACAGCGGGGTGAATGAGCTCAACAGCCCGACATTTGAAATCAGCCTCAACTATCTGGTGGGCAAGCACAAAAAGGATGTGCCGTTGTTCTCTTTCGTGAACACGGTAAAGGAAAAAGAGAAGAAGCCCGTGCGCAAGTCGGCAAGCGAGCTGCTGGCGGAAAAACGGAAAGCGGAAGAAGCCGCCCGCAAGAAGAAAGAAGAAGAGCTCGCTAAACAAAAAGCCGACGCCGAAGCGAAGAAGCAAGCGGAAGCGCTCGCGCAAAAGCAGCGCGAAGAAGAAGCAGCGGAGCGGGCCCGACAAGAGGAGCTTGCCCGACAGCAGGAGGAGAAGGCCAGACAGGAGGAGCTGGCAAAGAATACGCCTCCACCTGTCAATCCCGACACGGCTACTGTACGCGAGGAAATCCCTGTGGAAACGCCTCCCGTGGTGGAGGGCCGGCATGAAACCTTTAAACGCGGCTCCCATCCGAAAGAGCTCCCGTCGGGAGAATATATCATCGCCGGTGTCTTTAGCTCCGAAGGAAACGCGGGCCGCTATGCGAATGGATTAAAACAACTGGGTTACCTCGCCAATTACGGGTACCTGACAGAAAAACAGCTCTGGTATGTTTACATACACAAGGGAAAAGATATTAATCAGGCACGGGACGAGCGTGACAAATTCAGGAAGTTGAGAATGTTCAAAGACGCCTGGCTTTTAACCGTTGAGGATTAAAGACCGGCGCGTGTCATTTTGACATAAAAAGATATAAGATGAAGCACCTCTTTGTTTTAGCGATCATCATCGGTGTTCCCGGTTTACTGTCAGGGCAGGCTCCTGTTATTCAGAATATTGAGCCGATCAATGCCGCGCCCAATGACACGATCGTAATCACGGGAAGCGGATTCAACAGCACGCCGGCGAATCTCGATGTATGGTTTGGCGCGGTCAAAGGAACAGTGCTCACTTCCTCCGACTTCGCCGTAGAGGTAAGGGTTCCTCCGCAAGCAAGGGTGGCTCCTATCGAAGTTGTGAACCGCGTCACCCGGTTGTCAGCCAAATCCAGCCGCAAGTTTATGCCGAGCCTTCAAATGGAGGTGTTCAACCCGGCCAAGTTCGCACCACCGGTCACGTTCGCCGCCTCGGAAGAGCTTTGGGATCTCTGCACCTGCGATCTGAATGCGGACGGAAAACCTGACATCGCGGCGACCAAATTTACAACCGCCTCATCGAGCTTCGCGACTTCGACCGATATCATGCTCCTGCAAAACAACAGCACGCCAGGCAATCTGACGGCCGCGTCCTTCCAGAAATTCGACAAGACAAACTTCCCGGTGCTGAACCTTACCTTCGGCACCGACCACATCGTCTGCGGCGACCTCCAGGGCGACGGATATCCTGAACTGGTGGTCAGCCGCGCCGGATCGACGCGGAACAGCATTCACATCTTCCGGAATACAACAGTAGGCACCGCGTTGAACTTCGCGCTCGTCACCCCTCCGCTGCTGCTCGACGTCGGCCATTTCGCCACCCGCCTCGCCCTGCGCGACC
>DASVOT010000159.1:0-2837 GCA_036383235.1 Chryseosolibacter sp. | reverse complement strand
GACAACACACAAGGCTATGCGAATTCGGAAACCGGCGAGTTTTCCATTAACCAGATCTATGGAAGTCGCATTCTCGTGGGCAACGCCGAGTGGCGTGTGCCTCTGACCGGCCCGGAAAGGCTCGCGCGGTTCAAATCACGGCTGCTGTTTACATCTGTCGCCCTGTTCGCCGATGCCGGTGTCGCCTGGGACTCCTCCTCAAAACCAGTCCTCAAACAGGTGGCAGAGTCTCCAAACGAAAGGATACCTTTCCTGAGCGGAGGCCTGTCCCTCCGGGTAAACCTGATGGGCGCTATGGTAATCGAAGGCTACTACGCATTCCCCTGGCGTGCCGATCATTTCGGCAAAGGCGTCTTCGGCCTGAACTTCACACCCGGCTGGTAGCCCCCCTTATACCTTATACCTTATACCTTATACCGTATACCTTATACCTTCTACCCGTATACCTATGCCCCCCCAGATGCAAACCTGTTGCACGGGTTTATTCCGAAATTTGTGTCACTCCCTTTTGCGGAGGGGCACGCTGCCAGGAAGAGAACCAAGGAAATGAGAAACCGATAATGGCACACGATCACTCACATCATCACCACGATTTTGCCGAAGATGACAAACCAAAGAACATCATCACGGCTTTCTGGCTGAATACCGGTTTCGCCCTCCTTGAAATCGCCGGTGGATTTTATACGAATAGCGTGGCGATATTGTCAAACGCAGTGCACGACTTCGGCGATAGCCTTTCACTCGGCCTGGCCTATTACTTCCATAAAAAATCGCGAAAGAAAGGCGACCAGACCTTTGATTATGGATACCAGCGTTTCTCCCTGCTCGGCGCGTTTATAAACTCCCTGATACTCATCGTGAGTTCCGTGTTCATCATCCGCGAATCCATCTCGCGGTTGTTTGAGCCCGAAGCCCCCAATGCGAGGGGCATGCTCGTGTTCGCCATCGTCGGCATTGCCGTGAACGGATATGCCTTACTGCGTTTAAAAAAAGGAGGAAGCATCAACGAGCGGGTTGTAGCGCTGCATTTCCTGGAAGATGTCCTCGGCTGGGTAGCCGTGCTCATCGGAAGCGTCGTGATGATATTTGCGGATGTCCCCGTGCTGGACCCTGTACTTTCTCTTTTGATCGCCGCCTACATACTGCTGAATGTCTACAAGAACCTCAAGGCAACCTTCCGGATCCTGCTACAGGCACGGCCAGAATCTGTCAACGAAGAGCAGATCCGGAAGAAAGTGCTTTCCATCCCGGGCGTGAAAAACCTCCATGATCTGCACTTCTGGACTATGGATGGCCGATACAATGTGATGACCCTTCATGTGGTGGTCGAGGAAAGCCAGTCGGTGGAGCAGCGTGAGCGCATCAAGCGGGAAGTGAAGCACGAGCTTCAGCACCTGCAAGTGAGACATTCAACGGTTGAGATCGAGTCGGAAAACAGCCACTGTCCGGATTGAGCTCGCGCCCCTTCCTGCCCTCGCGATCGATTTTGCTTTTGCCCGGGGCTACATTTTCCACGGAAGGCAAAAAAACGGACGAATATTTCCATAAATTTGAGAAGGACCTCTCGCTTTATTTCGACCCCTATCAAAACTCCGCATGACAATAAGACAATGGGTGTTCTTCTTCCTGTTTTTTGGCACCCTCATACCCGGATCAGCAAGCACCCCGGGCATTTCTTCCGGGAAAGACTCCCTTGAATTTTTCGACGCCAGGAAATTCGACGTGATCGGAAGATATCACGATGAACATAATTTTGTCAGGCTGCCGGAGAAATACAAAGACAAAGTGCGCGAGAGCGTGTGGAGCCTCAGCCGGAACTCCGCTGGAATAGCCATTCGCTTTCGCACCAATTCGCCGATCATCGTGGTGCGGTGTACCGTGATGAATGACGCCAACCTCCCGCACATGCCGGCTACAGGAGTAAAGGGAGTCGACCTGTACGCTTTCAACGGCAGCGAGTGGCAATATATAAAAACCGGTTTCCCCCGGGGGAAAGTCAGCGAGTATGTTTTGCTTTCCGATGGCGATGGTGTCGCAAGAGAATACCTGCTGAACCTTCCGTTGTATGACGGGGTGGAATCCCTGGAGATCAGTGTGAAGCCGGGGACGGAAATCGGGAAAGCGAAAGACAGGCTACTCCTGGAGAAGAAACCCGTGGTCTATTATGGAACGAGCATTGCTCAGGGCGGGTGCGCGTCGAGGCCGGGGCTGGCATACACCAACATTTTGTCGCGAAAGCTCGACCGGCCGTTTATCAATCTCGGTTTCAGCGGAAACGGAACCATTGAGACGTCGGTAGGGGAAGCGATGGCGGAGGTGGATGCCGCGCTCTATGTCATTGACTGCAATCCCAATACGAAGGACGACGTGATCTATGAGCGGACAATCGCCCTCGTGCGCATGCTGAAGGAGCGGCGTCCTGCAATACCCATACTTCTGGTAGAGGGATTTTTGAATGAAAGCAACTTCTTCAATCCCGCCTCGGGGGGAAACGAGAATATCAGGAAGAAGAGGGCGGAGCTGTTCCGCGCCTATGAATCGCTTAAAAAAGCAGGCACCACGAAAATTGCTTACCTGAAGGGCGATGGGCTGATCGGAAAGGACCATGAGGCCACCGTCGACGGCATTCACCCGAACGACATAGGCATGATGCGTATGGCTGAAGCGTTGATGCCTGCAATAAAAAAATTTTGTAAGAACTGATGCAAAACCGCGCCGGAATGAACCTGACCCCCAACATCAAAAAATTTGTTTGCGCTTCCCTCGCGATCCTTGTGCTGTATTCGTGCCGCGAACAAGACTCTCACGCTACCTGGGCCGTGTATCGCGGCGACGCG
>DASVOT010000158.1:0-11022 GCA_036383235.1 Chryseosolibacter sp. | reverse complement strand
GTCCCGGATAATCTCCTCGGCGCTCACAGTCAGCCCCATGAACAGCGCGACGATCACGCTGATGAAGAGGTAGGCAGGGATGTTGAGGTTCTTGCTAAAGACGTACCCGCCTGCGTGCTGACCCTCGACGTTATAGTATTTCACGATAAAGGCGAGAATGAAGGCGAGCAGAGGCGCTTCCAGCAGGTTGATGACCAGGTACTGGGTATTTTGCAGTTTTGCCCCGACGTCGCGCAGGGCAAACAGGAACGCTTGTTTGGCGCGCGTCGGAATATTCAACGTAGAGTGAGGAACGGTGGATGCCGTTTCGACGGAAGTCGCCCGGTGGAATTGCTTGAACAAGGCGTTCCACTGCTCGGCCGGAATCTTTCTTTGATTGGTAAATTGCCCGTATTCGTTGATGACTTTCGTCTCGATGATATTGAAGATCTGCTCCGGGTTGACGTTGCCGCATTCATGGCACTCACCTTCATCGCTGTTGACAAGGTTGATCCTTTTCTTAAAGTAGGTAATGGCGTCGACCGGATTTCCGTAGTAAATCTGGTGCCCTCCGGTATCCAGGATCAGAAGCTTGTCAAACATCTTGAAGATATCGGAAGAGGGCTGATGGATTACTGCGAAAACCAGTTTCCCTTTCAGCGAAAGCTCTTTCAGCAAGTCGATGATGTTCTCCGAGTCGCGCGAGGAAAGTCCGCTGGTCGGTTCATCGCAAAACAGCACGGCCGGCTCGCGCAGCAACTCCAGGCCAATGTTCAGCCTCTTGCGCTGACCTCCGCTGATGGTCTTGGTCAACGGTGAGCCTACTTTCAGACCCTTGATTTCCGTCAATCCGAGGTCTTCCAGGACCCTGAGGACAAGTGTCTTTATCTCGTATTCCGTGCGGTCGCTAAAGCACAGTTTGGCGGCAAAATAAAGGTTTTGATAGACCGTAAGATCCTCGATGAGCAGGTCGTCCTGAGGGACGAATCCGATGACGCCCTTGACCTTCGCGGGATCGCGATGGATGTCGATACCATTGATCAGAACCTGACCGCTGAAAGGCTTTTCAGATCCGTTGAGGACATGCAGCAGAGTCGATTTGCCAGCGCCGCTTGCGCCCATGAGCGCCACGAGGTTTCCGGATTCCTCCGAGACGCTGACATTTCGCAAGCCCAGTTTTCCACTCTTGAATTTGTAGCTGATGTCCCTGGCTTCAAAAGTCGTCCGCGTCGTGGCGGTGAATTTATTGAACGCGTTCACCACTTGTCCGTAGTAAACGGGGTCGTCTTTTTCCCACCGCAGCAGGCTGCCGACAGCCAGCACACTGATCTTATGTGATTTCAGCCCCACGCCATTCAGGTAGACTTCCGAATGGCCTATGTATTTCATGAAATAGATGCCGTATTCGCGCAGATAGAGGATGGCGATAAAACCGTCCAGATTTTCGCGGTAAAAATGCTTCGCCTTCGTATAGGGTGAGACTTCCGAGGCATCGACAATGAGGATCTGCTCGTGATCGGTTTCAAGTCCCGTCTTCCCCAGCACAAACAGGTTAATGGCATCGATCTCGGGCTGGCTGATCTTGAACGATTCACCAATGAGGTTAACCAGCCGTTTTTCCGTATCGGAAATATGGCCATCCGCCTGGATGATGCTCACCAGCTCGAGGATGATGACAATCTTTTGTTTCTGGGTGAGCTCCGGGTTGATTTCACTGCACAGCTGCTGGATCTTTTGTATGTCGCCTCCGGTTCCCTGCTGGCCACTGATCTCGTCAAAAAAATTCAGAAAGGGTTCCACCGTAAACTGGCTCAGGTGCTCCTGGAGGAAGATGCGGATCTGATCTCGTTCCTGGCGGGTTACGTCTCCTTCTTTGGCAACAACGGCAAACAAACGCAAAATAGCCTTCAGTATAGCTTCACTCATATAGCCGGCGGGATTAGGCGTTTAAAGATAGTGAAAGACTCCCGCCAAAAAAAAAAGGACTGGCCTTGCAAGCCAGTCCGCGTACCTTCCGGGATGAGATCCTATTTATCCGGTTATCGTTTTCCTGATCCTGCCGACGATTGTCGTAATTCCTTCGAGGTTCTTGTCGCTTAGTACGAGGTCGGCCCGGTTGTTTTTGATCTGTTCTTCGATGTTGAGGTTCTTGTAGGTTTCCTCCAGTTTCTTGAAATCTTCGCGTATAGCCGCTACGGTCTCTGTGTTCTCTGCCGACTCCAGCATCTTCACCATTTCAGAAACAGAGTTCTTCTGCTTCAGCACCACATTGATAAGCGGCGCCAATACAAGGTTCCGGCTGTCTTCGGGCAGGATATTCTTGGGATAGGATCTCACCAGCCCCGTGGCGATGTAGAGACCTTCCACGAAGCTCCCGGCTACAACCAGGGAGGAAAGCTGGTTCCGGCTTCCGTCCTTCAGAAATTTCTCACTCTCTTTCATGGTGCGGTCGATGAGGCGCGTGAGGGAATCCTTGTTTGAGATATTGGCTTCGAATTTCTCCAGGAGTTCCGTATCGAAAGTGCCGATCAGGCCGAGGTCTTCAGACAGCGTTTTGCAAGATGTCAGATAGTCGAGGGCTTCCTGCGTTTTGTCATAGGATGTAAGGTAGCCGATGTCGGCCGCATAAACGCCCAGGTTGAGGGCGGCTTTGTCGTTGTGCGTCGTGTACTGATCAACTTTTTCCCGGCTATTCAGAAGAGACTGGTTAAATTCGGCGTCAGTGGCCTCGAGCATATAGGGAATCTCGGTTGGAGGAGGGATATTATACGTCAGTCCTTCGATCTGCTCCTTGAGCGATTCATTCGCCTCGTCAAACTCTTTTGCATTCTGGTCTTTATCCTCGCCCGACTTTGAGCAGGAGCCCAACGCCAGGGTTAATGTGGCCACTAAAAAGAAGTAAAGGGGTCGGTGTAATTTCATAATGGTGCGCGTTTATTTTAAAAGCCTTGAAGATGCGTTTTTTAATTGATTTTGTCCATGATGAAACTGCTCGGGGAACGTCGGATACAGGATTACATCATGATACAAGATTCAATTTTAATACATTTTTTAATCCTATAAAACCTGCCTCATCATATTTTTAAGCCTAATTTACCATTTTTGGGCTGTTTTTCGTTAAGTTTGGATAGCCTGACACTATGGTTAAACTCGTCGATAAAACCATGCTTGTCGATGACAGTGAGATTGACCTGTTCATCCACCGCCGATTCCTGGAGCTATGTCATTTTTCCAAAGAATTGATTACGTGCAAATCTGCGGAGATTGCGTTGGATCTCCTGAAGAACGGAGACGGCGATGCACCGCCGGATATTATTTTTCTCGACCTGAACATGCCTGTGGTTGACGGGTTCGCTTTCCTGAGCCAGTTCGTGGAGCTTCCGGCCAGGATCCGAAACCACACGCGCATCGTCGTGTTGACGAGCTCCAACAGCTCGGCAGACCGTGAGCAGGTATTTTTATTCAAAAATGTGATCGAGATGATCACCAAGCCCCTGAAACAGTCGGATGTGGAGGCCCTCCGTTTTCTGGTGACGGCCTGAAATCAGTTAACAGCAGCCCCTTTCCTTTTCGCGATCCACTCGTTGATCTTCGCGTCCAGTATGTTCAAGGGAAGGTTGCCGTACTTGAGCACTTCATCGTGAAAGAGGCCAATGTTAAACCGGTCGCCTAATTCCCGCTCAGCGGCTGTGCGCAGCCCGCGGATCCGCAGCTCGCCGATCTTGTACGACAAGGCCTGCCCCGGAATTGCCATGTATCGCTCGATCTCCGCCACGGCGCTCTGTTCGGATATCGGCTCGTTGTCGCGCATATACTGAATGGCCTGTTCCCTCGTCCAGCCTTTTGCATGGAGCCCTACATCCACGACGAGGCGGATGGCCCGGTGTATCTCGTCGCCCAGGTGGCCGAAGTAGGCGATGGGATCGGTATACACTCCCAGCTCCTTGCCCAGCGATTCCGCATACAGCGCCCAACCTTCGCCATAGGCGCCATACCACAAGGTGCGCCTGAACCGGGGAAGTTCTTTATTCTCCGACTGGAGGGAAAACTGATAATGGTGGCCAGGGATGGCTTCGTGCAGAAATAAAGTCTCCATTCCCGATACATTGAATTTGGTGGCGTCGATCACGGGAACATAAAAGATTCCCGGCCGCGATCCGTCGGGAGCGCCCGGCGTGTATTCGGCGCTTGCGGACATTTCGCGGAATGCCTCTGTCTGCCTCACTTCAAATCCCGTGGCGGGTTTCATATTGAAAAGCTTTTGAAGGTTGGGCTGGATTCTCTTTTCAATGGCCCGGAAGGCGTCGATGACTTCCTCGTCGGTTTTGAAGGGCATGTACTTGCGGTCTTCCGCCACATACTTGAAGAACGCCTTTAAGTCGCCCCTGAATCCAACCGTTTCCTTTACCTGCTCCATTTCCCGTCGGATGCGCGCCACCTCCGACTCGCCAAGCCTGAAAATAGAATCAGGGGTAAGATCCGTAGTAGTCCACAGCCTGATCATGTCGCGGTAGTAGGCCTCGCCGTCCGGTATAGCGCTTATCCCTGCCGTGATTCGTGTCCGGGGAATGTATTCGCCTCTCAGAAAATTGTAGAGCTTCGTATAAGCGGGGACAATTTTTTCCCTTATCGCCCGGGTGTATGCCTCCTTTAGTCTCGCCTGGTCGTTTTCATCGATCGAATCCGGGAAGTTGGCTACGGGCTGATAGAAAATGCTCTTCGCCGCATCCGTCACCATCATGTCTTTGGCTTGTGGCAAAACTCTTTCCATGAGTATTTTTGGGAACGTGTAGCCGCGCGAAAGACCCCTCCGCATGTTGACGATGGCCGTATCCATCCACACTGAAAACGCGTCGATGCGCTTGAGAAAGTCGTCGTAATCCTTGGCCGACCTGAATGGCTGAAAGCTCTGGCCGCTGCCGATCTGCGGCATTGTAAGAGATAGTCCCCAGAACTGCTGTACAGGCATCAAATGATCGGGATACTTCAAAAGCTCCTGGCGGAACGCGGTTTCTCTTTCAAGAATGTCGAAGCTGATCTGCTGCTGTTCGCTGAGCGTGGAGCGCTCAAAAACGCGGAGTGAGTCTTGATAGCGCCTGTAAAACGCCCTCACCGTCTTCCGGTATTCTTCAGTTATGTCATTCGGCAGTTGGTCGTTGTACCGGTTGTCGGCAATCTGTGTCGCTTCCAGCGGGTTGAGTTTTAGATATTCTTCGTAATACCTGTCGACAAAAGTATCGAAGGCGTTCACGGAGGCCGGGGCCTGGGACATTTCGCGGGTAGCGCAGCCGGTAAGTGACAGGCAGGTGCAAAGGAAAACCAGATTTTTCATGAAGATGCGGGTAAGGGAGCGAAAATATAAAAAACAATCGATGGTGCACCATTCGGCCGCCTTCGACGAAATGCCGGATCACCAAAATAAACTGTTTCGCGATTCAAAGGATTACTTAATTTTGGCTTCATTTTCGAAAAATAATGAGCGATTACAACAAAGAAGGGATCAGGCAAATAGAAGAAAAGTGGCGTCGGGAGTGGGTTAAGCGTGAAGTTTACAAAGTCAGCCCGTCTGAAAAGCCCAAATACTATGTTCTGGACATGTTCCCGTACCCTTCCGGAGCGGGATTGCACGTCGGCCATCCCCTGGGTTACATCGCATCCGACATCGTTGCGCGCTTCAAACGACTGAAGGGATTTAACGTCCTCCATCCCATGGGGTTCGATGCGTTTGGCCTTCCGGCGGAGCAATACGCGATCGAGCACGGAATTCACCCCGCCAGGTCGACGGCGGATAACATCCGGAATTTCATCCGCCAGATGGACAAGATCGGCTTCAGTTACGATTGGGGGCGGGAAGTGCGGACCTGTGATCCGAAATACTATAAATGGACGCAGTGGATCTTCCTCCAGTTCTTCGACAGCTGGTATAACCGGAAAAAAGACAAAGCGGAACGCATCGCGGAGCTGGTGGAAATTTTCGGGCGCGAAGGGAACGCGGATTATCCTTTCCCGAACATCAAATACAAGCTCCCGGAATCGGGAAAAAATGTTTTCACCGCGTTGGAATGGGAAGGCTTCGGCGAAAAGTTACGCCAGGAGATCCTGATGCAATACCGCCTCGCGTATCTGGCCTATACCGATGTCAACTGGTGCGAAGCGCTGGGAACGGTGCTGGCCAACGACGAAGTGATCAATGGCGTGAGCTATCGCGGCGGTTTCCCGGTGGTAAAAAAGCAAATGCGGCAGTGGAGTCTGCGCATTACGGAATACGCGGAAAGGTTGTTGAGAGGCCTGGATGAGGTTGACTTCAGTGATTCCATGAAAGAGGTGCAGCGAAACTGGATCGGCAGGAGCACGGGCGCCAGGATCCGTTTCAGGGTAAAGAGCGAAAGATCGGCCGTGCCTGAAATGGTGGTCTTTACCACGCGGCCGGACACGATCTTTGGCGTGGATTTCATGGTGGTGGCGCCGGAGCATGAGATCGTGAAAGACATCACCAGCGAGGAGCAGCGCGCCGAGGTTGAAAAATATCTGAAGTATGTGGAGAGCCGGTCGGAAGTTGAACGCATGGCGGAGGTAAAAAAAATTACCGGAGCATTTACCGGCGCCTATGCGGTCAATCCTTTCAATGGCAGGGAGATTCCCATCTGGATAAGCGAATATGTACTGGCTGGTTACGGCACGGGCGCGATCATGGGTGTTCCATGCGGAGACGAGCGTGATCATAAATTTGCAAAACATTTCAACCTGCCCATCACGAACATCATCGGATCCCATTACAACGGAGAAGAAGCGAATCCCACCTATGACGCCATCCTTGAGAATTCCGGTTTCCTGAACGGATTGCAGATGAAGACTGCGATCCAGGTCGTGATCCGGGAGCTGGAGGCGCGCGGGATCGGCGAGCACCAGGTCAACTACAAGATGAGGGATGCCGGATGGAGCCGCCAGCGGTATTGGGGGGAGCCCTTTCCTGTCGTTTACCGCGACGAGATGCCGTATGCGATGGACGAAAAAGACCTTCCGCTTGAACTGCCCGACTCCAACGACTTCCGCCCTTCCGGAACCGGCGAAGGACCGCTGGCGAATCTGAAAGACTGGGTGCGCATCAACGACCACGAGCGACGCGACACCAATACCATGCCCACGCACGCGGGAGCGGCCTGGTACTTCCTGCGATTCACCGATCCGCATAACGACCGTGAATTTGCCAGCCGCGAGTCGCTCGACTACTGGGGCCAGGTGGATGTCTACATCGGCGGATCCGAACACGCAGTAGCCCACCTGTTGTATTCCAGGCTGTGGGTGAAAGTGCTGTACGACCTTGGGTACCTCGGCTTCGACGAGCCGTTCCGCAAGCTCATCAACCAGGGGAAAATCACCGGCGATTCGCGCTATGTTTACCGGATCCGGGGGACTAATAAATTCGTCTCCGCGGGCCTGAAAGACCAGTACGAAACGGACCCGCTGCGCGTGGATATCAAATTCGTGAACGGACTCGAGTTGAACCGCGAGGCCTTCACGCACTGGAGACCCGATTTCGCCGGCGCCGAATTTATCCTCGAGGGTGACAAATACATTTGCGGCGCCGCCATCGAAAAGATGAGCAAGTCGTATTTCAACGTCGTCAATCCCGACGACATCATTGAAACCTACGGTGCGGATACACTGCGCATGTACGAGATGTTCCTCGGGCCACTGGAGCAATCCAAACCCTGGAATACAAACGGGATTGACGGGGTATTCAAGTTCCTCCGGAAATTCTGGAACCTCTTCCACGACAGCAACGGAAACTTCGCGGTGACGGATGCCGAACCTTCGCGCGGCGAGCTGAAAGTTCTTCACAAGACGTTGAAGAAAATCGAGCAGGATGTCGAGACGTTTTCGTTCAACACGTCGGTGAGCGAGTTCATGATCTGCGTCAACGAGCTGACCGCTCAAAAGACGAACAAGCGATCCATCCTCGAGCCGCTGGTGATCGCCCTCTCTCCTTTCGCGCCGCACATCGCCGAGGAGCTTTGGGAAAAACTGGGGCACGGAGAGACGGTCTTCAATGCGTCGTTTCCGCAATACATCGAAAGATACCTGAAAGAGGATTCGTTCGAGTACCCCATTTCCATCAACGGAAAAGTGCGCGCGAAAATGGAGTTCGCGCTCGACATGCCGAAAGAGGATATTGAGAAGGTGGTGCTCGCCTCGGAAATCGTGCGTAAATGGTCGGAAGGAAAACCGCCGAAGAAGGTGATCGTCGTGCCGGGAAGGATCGTGAATGTTGTGCTGTAGCAGGCAACCCGTAACGGTTGGCGCAACGGAGAGAGGCCGATGAACAACCTGAGGGCTGACTGATTTCCCGATTTCCGGGTCCCCCGGACTTCGCCGGGCGGCACGCAGCACGAACGGACAATAAGCGAAAACATTTCGTTACATTAGCATTCTTAAATGACCTCCATGGGCTATTCCAAAATTGCAGGGCTGGGCCACCATGTTCCCGAAAAAATTATCACAAATGAATATCTGTCCACCCTGATGGACACCAGTAACGAATGGATCATTGAACGCACGGGCATTGAACAACGCAGGTGGGTTGATCCCGCAAAGGACACCGTCGCAAACATGTCGGCGAAGGCAGCGCGCATGGCGCTTGAGCGCGCCGGGCTATCGGAAAAAGACATCGACTTCATTGTTTTCGCCACCATTACTCCCGATTATTTCTTCCCGGGTTCCGGTGTCCTGGTAGGGCGCGAGCTCGGCGTCCCGGGCGTTCCGGCCCTGGATATACGCAATGCGTGCTCGGGGTTCATCTATGCATTGTCAGTGGCGGACCAGTTCATAAAAACAGGAATGTACCGGACCGTCCTTGTTATCGGCGCGGAAATACAATCGACGGCCCTCGATGTTTCGACCCGCGGCCGCAATACTGCGGCCATCTTCGGCGACGGAGCCGGCGCAGCCATTCTTCAGCCAGCCGGGAAGCCGGGAATTTTGTCGACCCATTTGCATTCCGACGGCCGTTACGCCGAAGATCTCTACATACGGGACCCCGGCAGCTCCAGGCCCAATGCTGAAAGGCAGCCCGAACAGATCGCAGACACGTCGACGTACAAAGTCGTGATGAACGGTAACCAGGTTTTCAAACACGCCATCGTAAGGTTTGCCGAGGTCATCCGGGAGGCGCTTGAAGCAAACGGGCTGAAAAAGGAAGACCTTAACCTGTTGGTCCCACACCAGGCGAATCTTCGCATCAGCGAGCACATCCGGGAAAAGATGGAGTTAAGAGAAGACCAGGTATACAACAACATCATGCGTTACGGCAACACCACCGCGGCCTCCATACCGATCGCCATGAGTGAAGCCTGGGCGGAAGGTAAAATCCGGGAAAATGATTTACTTTGTTTAGCCGCGTTCGGCAGCGGGTTCACGTGGGCTTCTGCGCTGATACGGTGGTAATGCCCTGCTTATGAAAACATCATCTTACAATCCCAGCCCCCTTGAAGTTGACTTCGCCAACGCGCTCCTCATCCTGAAGAACGACATCGAAAAACATTTACAGAACAACAAGATCGTCAACGTGGAAAATCACCTGGGAAAAGACAATCCGATGGTGAAAGTAAGCCTCGTGGACAAAGACGGTGATCCGCACGAGATGGTTGTCCGCATTATTCAGCTACCCGACAAGTTCTAACCCGTCATCGCCGCATGTCAATCCTGATTGTTTTTATCTGTATCGCTATCCTTGTTATTCTGATCACGCAGTTCAAGCTCAACGCTTTTCTGGCTTTTCTTGTGATCTCGATTCTGGCGGGATTGCTCCTGGGCATCGATCCCGCGCACATCGCCGGCTCCATTCAAAAAGGCATCGGCGACATGCTCGGTTCCCTGGTCATCGTGATCATCGGCGGCGCCATGCTGGGGAAGCTTGTCGCCGAGAGCGGCGGCGCCCAACGCATCGCCTCCGGGCTGATGTATCTTTTCGGAGAGCGCTACATGCATTGGGCACTGATGGTCACCGGGTTCATCATTGGCATTCCGCTGTTTTACAACGTCGGGTTCGTCTTGGTGATACCCCTTATCTTTTCCGTGGCTTACCGCTACAAATTTCCGGCGGTGTACATCGGCGTTCCTTTGCTGGCCTCCCTTTCCGTCACACACGGGTTTCTACCGCCTCATCCCTCGCCCTCATTTCTCGTGGCGCAATTCGGCGCGAACATGGGCAAAACGCTCCTGTACGGGATGATGGTGGCAATCCCGACCTCCATCATCGCGGGCCCCCTGTTCGCACGTACGTTGAAAAGACTCCAAAGCGACCTCCCGAAAACTTTTGAGCCCAGCGACGTGCCCGACCGCGATTTGCCCGGTCTCTGGAACAGCATCGTCTCGTCGCTGCTGCCCGTTATTCTGCTGACGCTCGCCACCGTGCTGGCGCCCCTGGTTCCCGAAAGCGGCTTCTTTTACAACGTGTTTGCCTTTGTGAGCAACCCGGATATGGTGCTCCTGATTTCCCTCGCGGTCGCTACCTACACGCTGGGACTGCGAAGGGGAATGCGGATGGAGAAGATCATGAACATATTCGGAGATGCCGTGAAGGATATCGCGATGATCCTGCTCATCATGAGCGGCGCGGGAGCGCTGAAACAGATACTGATGGACAGCGGCGTGAGCGATGAGATCGGATTGATGCTCACCGGGCTCAATGTACATCCCCTGCTCCTGGCCTGGACAATCGCCTGTCTCATCCGCATATGTGTCGGGTCGGCGACAGTTGCCGGCATTACGGCCGCGGGCCTCATTATGCCTGTCATGAAACGCCCGGATGTAAACCCCGAGCTCATGGTGCTGGCAATCGGGGCCGGCAGCCTTATGTTTTCACACGTCAACGACGGAGGCTTCTGGCTCTTTAAAGAATATTTCAACCTTAGCATCAAGGACACCCTTCGCTCCTGGTCACTGATGGAAACGATCGTGGCCGTTGTGGGTATGATCGGCATCATGATCCTCGATTCTGTAATTTAGTTTGCATGATGGACATAGTAACAGCAGATCAGCGCT
>DASVOT010000157.1:0-2050 GCA_036383235.1 Chryseosolibacter sp. | reverse complement strand
CCACCCCATATCCGCACAGTTGCAGCAAAGCTGAAATGACGGAGAGGCCGGCGATCGGAACGCTGCGGTGTACTGCGAGGGAATGAACAAAGATCGCGAGCAGGTAAGCGCCGTAGATGACAATCGCAATGACAAAAAGAGGCCTGGAAATCAAAAAGAGGATGGGGACCGCAAAAACCCCGAGGGTAAACAGCGCAGGGAACCAGTGCGTAAGCTTCACTTCTTCAGGATGCGCCCGGCCAACCCGCGCCCGGCCCCTACCGAACGAAAACACCTGCCGTAAGAATTGCCCGAACGTCGCCCTGCGTTTGTGATAGACAAATGCCTCCGGAATGAGCTCTACCCGGAAGCCCGCCTTCTTCATGCGTATGCTGAGTTCAATGTCTTCCGCAGACCGGTCGAAACGGAAGCCGCCCGTGACTTCCCAGACTTTTCGTGAGATGCCCATATTAAAGCTTCGTGGCTGAAACCATCCTACGCGTTTTTTTCCTCCGCGAATCCCACCGGTGGTGAGGAACGAAGACATGGTGTAAGCCATCGCGCGCTGCGACAGGGTGAATGCGCGATGCCCCCGGTCCGGTCCGCCCCACGCATCAACGTGAGTGGTCTTCAACACCTGATCGACAGACTCGAAGTACCCGGGCGGAAGGATGCAGTCGCTGTCGAACACAACAAAGTAATCCCCCCGCGCATGCGCATAGCCAAAATTTCTGGAGGGGCCGGGGCCAGTGTTCGGTTTAAAGAAATAGTGAATGGGTAGCCGGGCTGAATACTGGCGAACGACATCTTCACAGGTATCCGTCGAACCGTCTTCCACTACAATGACCTCAAAGTTCCGGCGCGTTTGAGCCACGAGGCTTTCCAGCAGTTCCTTCACTTCGCCGGGCCGGTTATAGACAGGTACAACGACAGAATACTTGGGCTTATCCACGGCCGCAAAATAAGGAGGAAATGCCATTTATTTACAGAAGGGCCCGGCGACCGGAGATCTGTCAGCGGCTTGATTCACTGTTGTTGTCGATACACCAGTAAATGAACACCGCGGAAAACAAGAAGCCAATTTTTTCAAGGGTAGACGGTTTGTAGGGTTCCCTGAACAGGAGCGTATCGCCCTGCGCCGATATCAGGGTATCGTAAGAGAACGCAAGGGACCCCTGGATTTCGGCGGGACGCTGGGACGCCTGATGCCGGTAATCGGAAAGCGGCGCAGAGCTCCTGGGGGAACAGGAAGGCAACGCAAGCATCACGATCCAGAAAAAAAAGATCCCCGAAACCAAATAGTCTGATCGTGTCATGCGCTTTGCCTCGACCCACGGCCCCTGCTCACAAGAACGTGACAAAAAAGTCATACCATGTGCGGGGCGAAATGAAATCGCGCGCGAGAAAAAATAAAATTTTCCAGGATTTAGTTTGCCAGGGAAGGGATCCTCTTTGCGGACGTGTCTTCTTCAAATCCGACCTTATCGATCACCAGGTAATCGCGCTTCGACAGAGACTGCATGGCAATCATTTCGGCAAGAAATCCGGTGACAAACAATTGCACGCCGATGATCAGCGCGACCAGGGCCAGGTAAAAGAGGGGTTGCTCGGTGATGTCGCGGGTGAGCGGCACCTTCGAAAAATAGAGGGAATCCATTTTATGCCAGAAGATCTTGGCGGTAAAGATGAACCCGATGAGGAAAGACAAGGAGCCGAACGTTCCGAAGAAGTGCATGGGCTTCTGACGGAACCGGCTTACAAAGGTGATGGATAACAGGTCGAGAAAACCATTGATGAAGCGTTCGATCCCGAATTTCGTCCGGCCGTATTTTCGTTCCTGATGCTCAACCGGCTTTTCGGTGATTCTCGTAAAGCCGGCCCACTTGGCGATGAGCGGGATGTACCGGTGCATCTCTCCGTACACGGTGATGTTTCGTACGACAGCGCTGTTGTAGGCTTTCAGTCCGCAGTTAAAATCGTGCAATTCGATGCCCGACAGTTTCCGGGTAACATAATTAAAGAACTTGGAAGGCAGGGTTTTTGAGACCGGATCATGTCGTTTTTTTTTCCA
>DASVOT010000156.1:0-5659 GCA_036383235.1 Chryseosolibacter sp. | reverse complement strand
CGCAACCCGTCGTCGACAACTCGGGCGGAGCTTTCGGTCCGTTCGCCGGGCAAATCCTTGTCGGCGAAATGAACCAGGAGCGCATCATCCGCGTGATGCTGGAGGAAGTGCACGGCGTATGGCAGGGAGCGTGCATTCCATTTATCGACAAGCATGGACTGCGCAAAGGCAACAACCGCCTTGCATTCGCACGCGACGGCAGCCTGTATGTTGGTCAGGTAGAGCACGGCTTTGTCGGCGACAGGGGAATTCAGCGCATTGTTTTCACCGGGAAGGACCCGGTGGATTTATACGATATGAAGATCACCGACGAGGGATTTGACTTGAACTTCACGCAACGCATGGACAAGGCGACGTTGCTGGATACTTCCAATTATCACTTCCGGCACTATTATTATGAGTACCATCAAAAGTACGGTTCGGACCAGTTCGATGTGCAGAAGGTTCAGGTAAAAAGCGTTGAAGTGAGCGATGGAGGAAAAACAGTGTCCCTTAGACTAGCGAACATGAAGCCCGGATACATTTATGAGTTGAGGATGGGCGAGCTGCGATCCAGCGAAGGGGAGCCGTTGGAGAACAGGCTGGTTTGTTATACGGTGAATGCGCTTCCGTCGGGAAGGGGAGATGTGCCCGTTAGGGGATATTAGGTCTCATATCATCACGTGAGGATCGCGATGCGGTTCTGGCCGGATGGCAGGGACTGGTTCAGGTCGGGTGCGTTAATTTCATTCCGACGGCGCGCCTGAATGGTTACGGTCTGCGACCTCCTGGAATCAAGATGATCCGGTCATTCTTTTTGGTTTGGAGAATCAGCAGGTCATCCGTTGATTCTTTCCACCGTTTCCCAGTGCGGTAAACCGTAACTGTCTTTCCGGGCCAGGGATTCCGGACGCTGCACCCGCTGTCTTCCTGCGAGGACATTTCCACGAATTCTATTTTCCCCTTTGCAGGGATGAGGTGACCAGCAATGCGCCGCGGCAAAGCAGGGTGAATTGCGCATCCCAGCTTTGCGGCCATGCGGGAAAAACGCGGATCACGGGATTTCCTCCGGGTGCGGCAGGAACGCTTTGGCAGAGGGCGAACTGCAGCGCTTCGGCTGCGCGTCCGAGGCGCTGGACACTCGTCGTTTGAAAACCTTCACGGAGATCCATGCGGTTGCGCAGCGGTTTTATTTCGGTGGTCTGTACCTGGTTTGCAATCAGGAACTCCGTCGACGCCGCCCTGCCAAGTAACGATCCGGCTACCGGTAATTTTGATAGAACCTGGATGTCGGTATTTTCATGGATGCCGTCCGGAAAGTATGCATCGAAAGTAGCGTTTGCAATCTTTAGCACTTCCGGATCCGATTCCAGCGTGCACAGGTCGAAGAACCAAACGGGCATCGTATTGGGATCGGGGAGCCGGTCTCCGTTTCCGTGAAGCACTGGCGGCAGGGATTTGACCCAGGTGACCGCCTTTCGGGTGGTGTCATCGGGATAGTCCGCTGTCGTGGGCAGGGGCGACAGGTGATCAAGCAGTTCCTTCCAGAGAACGCGAAGATCAGGGTCCACCTTCAGGATCTCTGACGCTTTTATCGCGACCGGTAGGATGCCCTTCATGGAAGATAGCTCTTCGATGGTATTTTGGCCGTCCCAGACCGATTCGTTGTCATTGACATGACGGATGTGATATTTGCCGTCTTGTTCTTTTTCCAGGTTCGGAAAGGTGCGATAAAATTCGGCGACACCCTTCAGCATCGGGTACGCTTCCTGTCGCAACCACTCGGTGTCCAGTGTGTATTCGTACTCCAGCCAGTATTGATAGGCGATCTTGGCGCCTCGCGAGAAGATGTGGGTGACATGTCCGAATGGGCCGCCGCCTTTATCGGAAGAGTTCCAGCGTCCGTCTTTCCAGCCTTCGTCCTTTTTCCAGTTCCATCGGCTGAGATACGGCATTTTGGTAAACGCGTAGTCTGTGAACTTTTGCGATCGTTCGGGCCA
Organism: Chryseosolibacter sp.; assembly: GCA_036383235.1. GTDB lineage: Bacteria > Bacteroidota > Bacteroidia > Cytophagales > Cyclobacteriaceae > Chryseosolibacter. The sequence goes on along the minus strand of DASVOT010000156.1, from coordinate 3,680 downwards.
CGGTTTTTTCAGGAGGTAGAGCGCGCGCATTTCCGCGGCAATGTCGTCCGGCAGGGGAGCCAATCCATCGAAGGCCACCGTTTCGGGAATATAGATTCCCTTGCTTCCCCATTGCTGCGCTGCCGCCACTTCACATGCGCCGCGCATGCGGGAGTACATGCTGAACATAGGCTCAAGCAACTCCAGTTTGTTGGCGGTAAATAGAGCATTGTAGAGACAGCTCTGGTTGGCACCCCAATAAAGGCTGCCCCACTTGCGGTCGTCGCCACCTGTGGTCCATAGCATCCCGTTGAATTTTGCCGGATACGCGCCCCTCGAAGACGAAGCCATGACGTACAGATAGTAGTAGTAATTTGTTTCAAGCAGTGAAGCTTTACCGTCGCTGCTGCCAAGGTGGATGAATGAGCGCTGCCAAAAGTTCTTCCACCATGCAATGTTTGACTGCAGCAGTCCGTCGAAACCCCGTCGTTCGGCCGCCTCGAGTTTTTTCAGGGCTAATGCCACCACATCTTTCGCCGGGTCAAAGCTGGCCGCGCTGGCCATGAGGACCGTAAATGTATTCTCGGCAGGTGGGACAGGCAGTCTGACCGTTGTTTCATTTTCAAGCGCCCCGCCCACATCCCGGCCGATGATGCCGATGACCACGGCGGAGGAGCAGTAGTACTTGTCCTCGCTGAATTTCTGTGTCAGCACGATCTTGTTGCCGATCACCTTTACTTCCGATATTGCCGAGTGATTTCCTTTTTTTGAGATCGGTGGACGCAGGGTGCGCAACTTGATTTGCCTGGGCGTCGGATGAAGGCGTCTGTCTTCGACGTCGATTGCCATCACGTCCTCCTCGTTCCAGGCCAGCACCCGGGCTTTGACGTTGTTTCCTTCAACGGTTACCAGGCCATCGTAAGGTGAAAGATGCTGACGGAAATTCCCGGCCACGAACGTCTCTTCGTCCAGGAAGTCCACGTCGACAAATCCGATACCACCGCAATAATCCGTATGGCGCTCGTAGAAATTATTGGAGCCGGAATTATTGGCAAACACGTCCACACGGTTGAGCTGAAACCGGAGTGCAGAAGACGTCGTCCAGACAAGGCTGCCCATCGTTCCATTGCCAACGGGCATTCCTTCCTCGCTCCTCGTTACCGGCTCGTCATAGGTTAAGGAAGCGGCTGAAACAAGCTGCTGATAGTCGACATCTTTAAGCGTGGGAATATTTTGTTGCGCCGCGCCTGGCCTTGCGATCGGCAACAGTGCAAGCAGGGAGAGTATCGCGATCATCGATTTACGCGTCAATGTATCGGTGTTGCGCATCGCCATCACCTTATTGACGCCCAGCCAGACTGCGCGAAGCCGGATGGATACAGGGTCATTCATGAGGCAGACATGATCGGGGTTCGTTTTCATCGGCGCTCCATATGTCGTTGGCGATGCAGCATCGGGAACCTCGTCTTCCGCGGGAGGGGTGATAAGGAGACCGGATAAGCGAGTGTGTAGTAAAGCGTCCATCTTGCGCACGGTCTCAGCAACCTTATTGTTCGTTGTATAATATAGAAATGTGTCTCCGCAGCTGCAAATCCGGCAAGCTTGGCGATAAAATGCGACATTGAGGTGTGAAAAACGCTCAAACTCGGGGTAGAATTCGTTCATCCCTCACTTCTGATAGTACCGGGCGGTTTGCGGACCGTCGATCGGCCGGGTCATTTCGGCGATGAATGAGGCATGGGTTGTGAATCCACACGCGCCGCCATAAAAAAGGTAGGAAGAATCAGATCGCGAACGGGACTTTTATGGCATTCTTTGTAAATTTCGTTACCTGTTCCTGCTACGACCAGTATGACTTTCTGCTACCGGATGTTTGTTCTGCTCTTATTCTCATCGCTGATGAGCGGGATGGGTTGCGCGTATGGTCAGGATCTGAGCTTCGATCATTTGACCGTGGAGGACGGCCTTTCCGAGAGTACAATTCTGGCGATTACGCAGGATGCAGAAGGTTTTATGTGGTTTGGCACGCGCGAAGGGCTCAACCGCTACGATGCTAGGAAGACCAAAGTCTACCAGTATGATCCGGAAGACCCCGCAAGCTTGTCGGACAATTTCGTTTACAGCATTTTCTCCGATAGTCGTCAGCGCCTTTGGGTGGGAACGCGAACCGGTTTGAACCTCTATGATCCGGAGACCGAGAAGTTTAAAAGATTCTACGCGGAGGAGCGCAACGCTGCGTCGCTCTCGGACAATACGGTCACCTGCATTCTGGAAGACCATCATCAAAATTTGTGGATCGGCACGCGGAAAGGGTTGAACCTGATGGTGGAAAAGGATTCGATTTCGTTTTTGCGTTTCACGAATGATCCTGCGAATGACAATAGCCTCGTAAATGACGACGTTCACTCGATTTTTGAGGATCGCGAAGGCGTCATTTGGATCGGCACATCGAACGGCTTCTCCCGGCTTCAGTATAACGGGCCGGACCGCTATATTTTCTCATCGTTCACGCTGCCGCGGTTGAAAGGCAAATACGAGAAAAACAATTCCGTTAACACTTTTTCGGAGGACGCGGCGGGGAGGCTCATCGTGGGCACGGAAAGGAACGGGTTGATCTTCGTGGATAAAGCCACTTTTGAATTTTCCGACGGCGGAATAAAAAATCCGAAGCTGGAATCGAAAGCGATCCGCTCTTTGTTAAAAGACCCAGCCGGTCATTTCTGGATCGGAACCATCGGTGGTTTATTCATTGCCCGTCCGGATTTCTCCGGGATCAAATCTTACAGGAACGTGAATGACGTCGATGCTTCGCTCAGCGACAATTCCATCCGCGCGATGTACTATGACCGCGATGGCTCGTACTGGATCGGAACTTTTCACGGTGGCGTCAATATTTACAGTCCCGTTGCCAAGCAATTCCATCATCTTTCTCCTTCTGCCCGGAATCAAAAGTTGAGTTTTAAGGTCGCCAGCGCTATCACCACCGATCATGAGCGGAATTTCTGGATCGGAACCGAGGGGAACGGATTGTTTTTCCTGGACCCTCATTCCAACGTGAAGGAGCATTTCAGGCACGATGAAGGCAATCCGAATTCGCTGTGCCATGACAATATCAAGTGCCTCTTGCTGGAGGAAGGCAAGGGCATCTGGATCGGCACGATCAAAGGACTGGATTTTTATGATTTCCATCAGGGGAAATTCCTGCATTCCAAAAGCGACCCGGGCAGAGTTAACGCTTTGCCGGACGATGTGATTTACGATATTTTAAGAGACGGGTCGGGGAATCTCTGGGTGGCGACTTACTTTGGCGGGCTCGCGCTGATCGATGCCGGGCGTGGCGTTGTGCGGAAGAAGTACACCCACGATGCCGCAGATCCTCACAGCCTCAGTTCGCAGGCCGTGACACGGCTCCTCATTGATTCAAAAAAAGATCTTTGGATTGGAACCGCCTCGGGTTTAAACAAGAGAAACGCGGATGGAACGTTTGCACGTATAGTGGCCAATCCGGAGACTCCTTCTTCCCTGACCGGAGCTTACATCCTGAGCATCTTTGAGGACAAGCGAAACCGGATCTGGGTAGGCACAAGAGGCTCGGGCCTCGACCTTCTTTCCACTGAGGGAAGACTGATCCGACACTTATCTCAATCGGCGGGCCTTCCGGGCAATAGCATCTATGCCATCCAGGAAGATTCAAACGGGTT
>DASVOT010000155.1:0-4653 GCA_036383235.1 Chryseosolibacter sp. | reverse complement strand
AATGAGCCGCCCATCGTTGGCCTGGATTACCGCGGCAACCGCACATTCTTTTTTGACAACAACAGGATTTCCTACCGGGTAACGGTCTCAGACAAAGAAGATGGCACGCTTGCTTCCGGAAAAATTCCTGCTGAAGCGGTGGCGGTGAGCATCGATTACGTTTCAGAGGGATTTCGTTTCGCATCGGCATTTTTGCGTCAGGCGAAGCTGGACTCCTCCACGCAGTTTGTAGTGGCCCAATCGCTCATCGGCAACAGCGACTGCAAGACTTGCCACACCCGGGAGGTGAAGAGTGTCGGCCCGTCTTTCCGCCAGATTGCCGAACGCTACAAAGGGAAAGCAGAAACGGTCGATACGCTGGTGAGGCATATTCTTCGCGGCAGCTCGGGTGTCTGGGACATGGACAACAACATGCCGGCGCATCCTTCGCTGCCGGCCAATAACGCCCGCATCATTGTAAACTACATTCTGAGTATCAATAGCGATAAGCCCAGTACCCTCCCCGTTAGCGGCACGTTTGTGACCCGTGTCCCGGAAGGCGAAGGTGGCAAAGGCACGTATATTATCCGGGCGGCCTACACCGACCACCCGGTGAATGGAGTTCCCTCCCACACGGTCGACTCAATCATTTACCTGCGGAGTCCGAAGCTGAACCCGCTTTCCGCTGACGTCACGGAAGGAGGCGCGGCCCGCGATCAGCTGGACGAATATGTCTTTCTGACTACGCGGCCTGATTCGTTCATCGCGTGGAAGGATATTGACCTGACCGGCGTCAGCGCCATCCGGTTCCGTCCTAACTGGCATCTCTACGATATTTATCCGGGGGGCAAGGTGGAGATTCATCTTGAATCGCCCGACGGTCAGTTGATCGGCGAAACCACTCTGGAACGGGAACAGTTCGACACCCGCTACCGGGGAGCTTTCGGCGGACTTTCGAACATGACCGAAGAGCAGAAGAAACGATCACGGCATTATCCGCCGATAGACGAACGGAAATTTTTCGCGCCCGGAAGTGACAAGAACGCCTTCACAATACCGTCCATCGCCCGCGTGAAATCCACGCCGGGGAAGCACGATATTTATTTTGTGTTTAAGAATGATTCTGTCCCGCCCGGGGAATCGCTTTTTCCGCTGGCCGGGATCGAGATGATGCGATAACGCGCGTCGACGAAAGGCCGATGCGCGCACCGTGATGCCGTTAAGGCCTGTACCGACATTTTCTCCGAGTGGAACGACGTGGCACGGAATGGGCGCCACGTCCGTCAAAAATGAAAACCCGATCACCGCCATTCAATATATTTGTGAGACCCGAGCGATGTGAACATGAGAAGAACCGTTTTCCTTTTTTCCGGCGTCATGCTGCTTTTCTGTAATCGTCCGCTGGTCGGACAGCAGAAAAATTTTACAAACAGTGCCGGTATCGAGTTTGTGCTGATCGTGCCGGGTAAGATGGTGGTCGGAAAATTTCAACCTCCGTATCCTGTTCCGGAGGATACTGTCAAAGGCGCACAGCGGCCGTTGAATATGTGGATGGGCGATGGGAGGCCTTACAATGCTGACGAATTCAGGCTTGCCAAGGAACTCGCCACGCGCGATTCCAGAGATGGGTTCGAAGTGGCGATCGACCACTCTTATTACATCGGGAAATTTGAAGTGACGCAGGAGGAGTGGAAGAGAGTAATGGGTGATAATCCCTCCGTTTTTCAGGGAGACACCGTGACAAATGCGGGGCGGCACCCGGTGGAGAATGTGCGGTGGGAGGATGCGCAGCGATTTTTATCAAGGCTCAATGAACTGGATCCCGTGCACCATTACCGGTTGCCATCCGAGTTTGAATGGGAGTACGCCGCCAGGGCGGGTGCGGAAGGTGATATCCCATGGTCGGAGACGCAGCTTATTGCGCAACTTGGGACCCTTGCCACTTGTCCCGTTGGCAAAAAGAAGCCCAACGGCTGGGGCCTTTATGATATGCTTGGAAATGTCTGGGAGTGGGTCGAGGATTACTACAACGAAAAAATATTTGCGGATGCTGTTCCTCCGGAAACGGGGAAAGTGCACGTGCTGAAAGGCGCCTCCTTTGTTGGCGATGTAAAGAACGCAACGTGGTTTACACATGCCGCCGGACCAGGCAACGGTTGGGATGTTGGTTTTCGCGTTGTAATGGAAACCACCATTAACGGCAGGAACAAATGAAGAACCCGACCTGCATCCGCTTTCTTGTATCTCTCGTCTTGACGCTGTCGGCGTGCGCAAGGGTCGCGACAGAAGATCAACCGGATTTGAAATCCATTTTCAACGGGAGAGACCTCAGTGGCTGGCACATCAGCAGGACGTCACATCAGGGTACCACGGGAAATTTTTATGTTGAAGAGGGCGCCATCGTGCTGAAAGAAAATCCATATGGCCAGGGTGGCGTTTTGTTATCGGACAAGAAGTACAGCGATTTTGAGCTGTATGTGGAAGTGAAGATCGATTCATTCTGCAACGGCGGGATCTTCCTTCGTTCCACCGAGAGTGGCCAGGCGTATCAGGTTGAATTGGCCGTTCCCGGCGCGAATGCGGACCTTTTTGGAGAAAGGATGTCCATCAGTGTTCCGGGAAGGGCAAAGGATATTCAGAACGTGTGGAAGCCTGGCGCCTGGAATTCCTTCCGGATCCGCATGACCGGAGCGGTTCCCCGCATCACGCTTTGGGTAAACGACGTGCAGATGTGGGATGTGACAGAACCGAAAAACGATTTTATTGCCGGTGCGACGTCGGGCATGATCGGATTTCAATCTCATTGGAGCGCGCAGTATCTTCCCACTCCGGGGGGCTTCAACATGCCAGGAGCCTGGCGCCCCGATGGCGCACACCGATTCCGGAATGTGAAGGTCAGGGAAATTACCGAATAAATGATTCATGTCCCTGCCGTAAAAAAACCTTCCTGTCATAATTGTTTAGAAGCGGGAAAAAAGCAATTTACATTTCATTGTCCTGCTCTCTGCGTCCTTCGGATAATAGACGCGGCGCAGGATGGTACGGGACAGTTTATCAACACGCGCGCACTTTATTGCTCTTTTAGATTTGATTACTGACAAAAATTATTTAAACTCCAATATGCATTTGAACCGCCCCCTTAGAACGCTGCTTTTTCTTCTGTTAATTATCTGCTCGCTGCCTTCCTGCGATCGGAAGGACGACTCGGCAAAATCAGAGAATTCGAAAACCTCGAAGCTGAAGTTGCCCGACGGGTTCAAGGTCGATCATTTATACAGCCCTTCCGAACATGAACAGGGCTCGTGGGTGGCGATGACCTTCGACGATAAGGGCCGGCTGATCACTTCCGATCAGTATGGCGCGCTCTACCGTTTGGAGCTTTCGCCTGCAGGCACCGATTCCATCTCGAAGATCGAGCGGCTCGTGATCGGAAAAACGCAAGCGCAGCTTGCTGACACGACGCAACCGAAAATTGAAATGGGCTATGCGCAGGGATTGTTATACGCTTTTAACAGTCTCTATGTGATGGTGAACCACCGCAGCAACGAGGATTTTGCAAAAGGCAGCGGCCTCTACCGCCTCCAGGATACCGATGGTGACGACCAGTTTGACAAGATCACCCTGCTGAAAGAGCTTGACGGCGAAGGAGAGCATGGCCCTCATAGCATCGTGCTGTCACCGGACAAAAAATCCATCTATGTCATCGCAGGAAATTTTACGAAGATCCCGCAGATGGATGCGTACAGAAATATTCCGGACGCGAAGGTCGACAACCTGCTGCCGTTGCTGAAAGACCCCAACGGTCACGACAACGTCGTGAATTACCACGGCGGATGGATCGCGCATGTTGACTCCACCGGCACCCATTGGGAGCTGATCAGTTCCGGCTTTCGCAATCCGTTCGACCTGGCCTTCAACGATGACGGCGAAATGTTTACGTACGATTCCGATATGGAATGGGATTTTGGAACGCCCTGGTACCGGCCAACACGCATTTGTCACGTGACCAGTGGCAGCGAATTCGGATGGCGTCCCGGCACTGACAAATGGTCGCCACTTTACCCTGATAACCTGCCGGCGCTTCTGAACATCGGCCAGGGTTCGCCTACCAGCATGCTCTACGGAGGCAACTCCAAATTTCCTGAGAAATACAGAAAGTCAGTGTTTGCATTTGACTGGAGCTTCGGAATCATTTACGCTATTCACATCCAGCCCGACGGGGCATCGTATAAAGCCGAGGGGGAAGAGTTCATATCCGGGTCTCCGCTGCCGTTAACCGACGGAGTTATCGGTCCGGATGGGGCGTTGTATTTCATGACGGGAGGCCGACGACTCGGTTCGGACTTGTACAGGGTCTATTACAGTGGAAATGGAGAAAAGGAAATTCAGAACGTGTCCAACACGTTGTCGGATGACGCCGCACAGGCGCGGGAACTCAGGAGGCAGCTGGAGGCGTACCACGCTGAACCCCGCAAGGGGGCCGTCGACTTTGTGTGGCCGAGCTTGAAAAGTGGAGACCGGTATATCCGCTATGCTGCCAGAATAGCACTGGAGCATCAGCCGGCAAGCCAGTGGCAGGCGCGCGCCCTTAATGAGAAGGATCCGGTGACATTAACGCAATCCATGATCGCCCTGGCGCGACGCGGGAGCCCCGCTGCGAAAAATTCGATGTTG
>DASVOT010000154.1:0-6172 GCA_036383235.1 Chryseosolibacter sp. | reverse complement strand
ACGGTAGCGGATGAGTCCGAATTCAGAGAAATAAGGGGAAAGGGGTTTGACGATTTCGAAGTATCGCCCGTCAACCGGCGAAATGGCGTTTAGCGGATTCAATGACACAGCGGTGTTATTAAGGCGTAAAATTAACCCGCCGCCCCCATTCACCAAAATCTTTTGGAATTTAGGGGATAAACCGCCTTTGACACGCAGGGGCGGGCTTTTTGACTGGCTGCACGCCCAGGTCGTTACAAAATGGATGTCCCCCTTTCCCGCCCGCTAAGGCGCTCCAATCACATTTTTCTCTTTTTAAACTCCATGAACACGTTAATTTTGAGCCGCCATTTTATGCGGCCGCGCCGGAGGCTAAACTGGCATTGTGTTTTTTTTGTTGAATAAAGAAAAGGTGATCCGACCACTTAAACGGGCCACCGCCGGCGTCGACAGACGTGATTATTTACTGTAATTTGTAATGAGCCATGGCTTTTAGCTTTTTTAAGAAATCGGAAAAAGGAGAGAAAAAAGAAGAGGCGCGCGGTGGACCGAAATACTATGACCTGCCCGTAAAGGAGATCGTACAGGAGACGAAAGACACCATCTCCATCGTGTTTGAGAACCCGGCCGAAAACCCCATTCAGTACAAGTCCGGCCAGTTCCTGACACTCATCCTTCCGGTGAACGGAAAAGAGGTGCGAAGGGCTTATTCCCTTTGCTCATCGCCTTTTGTAGACCGTGACCTCGCCGTAACCGTTAAGCGTGTAGAGACAGGGTTAATGTCAAACTGGCTTGCGGATTATCTCAAGGCAGGGTCAAAAGTGAAGGTGATGGAGCCGATGGGCCAATTCACCACCGAATTCTCAAAGCAGAACAAGCGGCACCTTGTTATGTTTGCCGGAGGATCGGGCATCACGCCCATGATGTCGATCATCAAAAGCATTTTGTCGCAGGAGCCCGAGAGCATTGTGTCACTTATCTACTGCAACCGCGATATCGACAGCATTATCTTCAAGGACGCGCTCGACCGGATGCAAACAAAAGACGAAGGCCGCCTGCATGTCATCTATGTGCTCGACAACGCGCCTATGAACTGGCAAGGGTACTCGGGATTGCTGAACCACGAAATGCTGACGAAGCTTTTTGAACGCGTGCCCGACTGGGGTATCACCAACACCACTTACCTGATGTGCGGCCCGGAAGGAATGATGAACAATGTGGATTCCCTGCTGGCCATGAGACACATCCCGAAAGAAAAGATCTTTAAGGAGAGTTTTGTCCAGGGAACGATCGCCAGGGAGCAGAAGAAAGAAGAAGTGGTGGTCGGCGGAGAAGAGTTGAAAACGAGAGTGGTCACCATCCGCTACGATGGCCAGGAATACAAGGTGACCGTACCTCCCGATAAGGGAATCCTGGAGTCTGCTCTCGATCAGGGCATCGACCTGCCCTATTCCTGTCAGAGCGGGCTTTGCACTGCCTGCAGGGGAAAAGCGCTTTCGGGAAAAGTGCGGCTGGATGAAGAGGAAGGCCTGTCTCAGTCCGAACGAGAGGAGGGGTATGTGCTCACGTGTGTCGGCCATCCGCTGACCGACGACGTGGTGATCGAGATTGGGTGACAGTAGCCCGCCGGCGGCTGAAGCGCACTGGCGATGCCGGCCTCATCGCGTCAATTGGTGCTGGCCTGATGCTTCTGGTCGCGCTCCATGTTCTGGACGGTCCACTTGATTCTTTTCTGGAAGGGATGGTAGCGCACGGGGCAGTCGTCTTTGATGCAGATGGGGCAGGAGATCGGCAGACATCCGTCTGTGTGAACGAACAGCTCGATGGCGTCGCCGAAGTCGCGGCGGACCAGGTTGCCCAGCTTGTCGACTTCCTCGTGCGCCTCATGCACGTTGAGATACCAGGGCACGGTGACGTGGCAATCAATGTGAAGGGTGCTGCCGTACTTGATGACGCGGACATTGTGGATATCCACCCAGTTGCCGCTCCGGTCCCGGTCGAGGGATTCAGCAAGCCTCCGAAGAAGGTCCTTGTCGCGTTCGTCCATGATGCCGGCCACGGACGTGCGGATGATCCTGAAACCGGTGTAGAAGATGATACACCCGAAGACCATCGCGACGGCACTGTCCAGCCATTGAATGCCCGTAAAATACAGTACGAGCAGTCCGACCAATATCCCTACCGTTGAGTACGTGTCCGAGTACAGGTGATGGCCGCTGGCCAGGAGGGGCAGGGAGTTATTCCTCTTCCCGGCCCGGATACACCAGGTGCCCATCGCGAAGTTCACTGCGCCGGTGATCGCCACCAGGATCATTCCGGTATCCAGTTTCTGCAGCGGCAGCGGAGTAATTAGATTTCGGACCGACTCAAAAAGGATAAACATTGCGGCGAACGAGATCATCACGCCCTCGACTGCCGCGGAAATGAATTCGATCTTGCCGTGGCCATAGGGGTGTTCCGGATCTTTCGGCTTGGCGGAAAGCTGCAGACTATACAGTCCGAAAAACCCGGCCACGACATTCACGATGGATTCCAGCGCATCCGTGAGTATTGCTACAGAGTTCGTGAGGTAATAGGCGGTGAGCTTGCCCATCAGGATAACCACCGACAGGGCCGCTACCCATTTCTGGATTCCGATATTTTCCTTCGCAGCCTCCATGCGTCAGGATCGCGTCGTCCGGCTGATTTTGCGCTGATAAAGGCGTATCAGGGACAAGGCTGCGACCACGACCCAGACGACGTTGACGAAAGCGCTCGCGAACGCGCCTTTAAAGACCGTGTAAATGATCAGGAACAAGCCGCCCGTCAGGTTCAGGGAAACGAAGGCGACCGAGTCGGATCGCAGTTTCTGGTAGCTGTTAAACGCGTACGCGAGGAGAACCTCCACGGAACCCACCCACCCAATGATTTCGACCCATAAGACGGGTTCTTTTTCAGACATTTTTTCGGGATGTTTGACCTTGAACAGGAACGGCCTGTGGTTTCAAACATAACAAAAATATTCCCGCCAAATAAGCATCCGCGCAGGCGCATTGCAGACCGGTTGCCGCTAGGGCTTCATCTTCAATCGCAACAGGTAGTTGTCGGCGGTGATGAATAACGTCTTTTGATCTTCTGAAAACGCGCAGTTGGCGGTAGCCACCGGTATTTTTATCCGTCCGAGAAGTTTCGCGCTCCGGTCAAATATCCAGACACCGCCCGGCCCGGTGGCGAAAACATTTCCGTTCCGGTCGACCTTCAAACCATCGGGATTGCCCTGCTCTGCTTTGTCGGCGGTGGCGACGGCATAAAAGATCCTGCCATTAACCACCGAGTCGCCGCTGGCCAGGTCGTAGGCGTACCATACCGCTTTCGCGGGATCCGAGTTGGCAATGATCAGGGTTTTCTCGCCTGGCATGAAGGCGATGCCGTTCGGCCGGCTGATCGAATCAATAAGCAACGTCACCTTTCCGCCGGAAACCTTGTACACCCCCTGGAAGGGTGTCTCCTGAGGAACATCTTTCGGCATGCCATAAGGAGGATCGGTAAAGAAGAGGTCCCCGTTCGCGCGAATGGCAACATCGTTGGGACTGTTGAGTTTCTTTCCTTCATAATTATCCGCCAGGGTTGAAAACAGGGGGCGCGGTGCGTTTAACGGAGCATCCATTCGCGCCAGGCGCCGGTCGCCGTGCTGGCATAGGATGAGCCTTCCCTGGGCGTCAACGGCCAGGCCGTTCGAGCCTTCCTCTGCGCTGTTAGATGAGGCGTTGCCTGTATAACCGGAGGGCTTCAGAAACAGCTTTACGCCGTCGTCTTCAGTCCATTTGTAGACCGTATTTTTCGGAACATCGGAAAACAGCAGCATTTTCTGCGACTCGATCCAGACCGGTCCCTCACTCCAGTCGTACCCGTCGGCAAGCACTTCGAGGGCGGCATCAGGATCTATCAGCTCGTTGAGCGATTCGTCCACGCGATCGATGGAGCCGATGGTGGCTGGCCTGTCCGTAACTTTGCAGGAAACCAGCGAGAATGCGATGAGCAGGATGAATGCGCCCGTTTTCATATTAAATGTAGGTTGAGGTGCCGGTGAAGATACGAAAAAATGGAATTCAGTGCTTGTCAGCTCGCCCCACCCGGTCAACCGTCACATCGCGGATGTCGAGCGAAGCTCGGGATCAAGCTTGAGCCTTTGAATTCATTGACTGTTTGCTGGACGGCGCGCTGGCTGGCGCAACGGGCCGATTTCCTCACGCAACGGAAGTTTCCCTGGCGGTTGCTTTCTTTCGTTTTCCGAGAAGCTGCTGAGTCACCGACATAACGTGAAGGTAAGAGGCAAGAGGTACCAGCAATCCCGGCAGCCACGATACCGGAAACTCGGCGACAATATAGTTGGCCGGCTCATTCATGAAGACGCGCCACGGGGATGGTGTAGAGACGATGGCCGTAATGACGATATTCAGCAACAAGCCCAGGCAGAGCACGTTCCAGGTCATCAATCCGGGTCTGGAGATCTTGCCACGGTGGGCCAGGATGGCGACCACGGGTGCAGTAAGGCCGGCAAGGATGTCAAAGTTTTGACCTTCAAACGTCATCTGGACGGGAACCAGGTTTTTCGTGAACAGCATCCACAACAAAACTTCTACGAAAAAGCGGAAGCTCTGCAGCTGCACGAGGTTCGCCGGCGGAATGTTAGCCAGAGCCTGGCGCAGAACAGGAGAAGAAATAAAGACGACCAGCACAATAATGGGAATGACAATGACCGGCATCAGGTTGAAGGGGAAGATCGAGAAGTCACCCATCGTTCCGGTGAGGGACCATGCGCTGATGAATGCCGCCCAGAGCAGAAGCGTGATGATCATGCGCCTGATAAATCTTCGCCTGCCTTCATCCTGCAATCCGGACGATTTCAATCCGGTGTTTATTTGGCGAAGGAGCAGGAAGATGTAGAAAACGGTCAGCGGAATAAACGCCGACTGTGCGCTCAGAAATTGTGCGGTTTCCATCACGGGATGTTTAAGCCTTCTGGAGGGCCTTTAGAAACTTGGTGAAAGGTACGAAAATTGCCGGTTCGGTGTACACAGGCTATCATGCGCAACAGTTGCCAAATGGATCCGGATTTTTGGTACTTTGCGCATCTAAAACGAACCGGATCTTATGAACGAAGTTGTGGAACCGCTGAAGCGCCCGGCGCGCAGATTTTTGCCGGAAGAGTTTGTGCTTAAGTCCTGGGAAAACGTGAAGCCGTACTTTGACGATCTGTTGAACCGGCCTCTGTCTTCTGCGGGCGATCTGAAAAAATGGTTTGGAGACCGCAGCGAATTGGAGTCCGTTATATCCGAAGACCTTGCCTGGCGCTACATCAGGATGACCTGTTACACCGAAAACCATGAATACCTGAAGAGCTATCAGGATTTTATTGAAAACATTCAACCGAAGATTGCCCCGGCATCCGATCAGCTGAACCGGAAAGCGGCGGGCTCTCCATTCCTCGATGCGCTGTCGGCAGAAGAGGGATACGACATTCTCATCCGAACACTGAAAAAAGAGATTGAAATCTTCCGTGAGGAGAATATACCGCTGTTTACGGAAATCAATATTGAAACGCAGAAGTACGCGAAGTTGTCAGGCGCCATGACGGTGACGATCGACGGAAAAACGCTGACCCTGCAGCAAGCCTCGGTGATGCTCATGTCTACGGATCGCAAAAAACGCGAGGAGGTGTACCGCAAGATCAGCGAGCGCAGGCTGGAAGACAAGGATCGACTGGACGAACTTTTTTCCCGGCTTGTACGGCTGAGGCACCGCGTCGCGATCAATGCAGGCTTCCGGAACTTCCGGGACTATATGTTCAGGGCCCTCGGTCGTTTTGACTACACGCCGCAGGATTGTTTTCGCTTCCACGATGCGATCCAGCACGAGGTGGTGCCTTTGCTGGACGAATTCGCCCGTGAGCGAAAGGATCGCCTGGGCGTCGATCGGCTCCGGCCCTGGGACAAGGCGGTCGATCCTGAAGGGCGCGAGGCATTGAAGCCGTTTTCCTCCAGCCAGGAATTAACGGAAAAGACTATCCGCGTGTTTAAGAACCTCGATACGTACCTGGGGCAGTGCCTTTCCATCATGGAGAAGATGGGTCACCTGGACCTGGAATCGCGAATCGGCAAAGCACCGGGCGGATATAATTATCCGCTTGCGGAAGTGGGTGTCCCTTTCATTT
>DASVOT010000153.1:0-4795 GCA_036383235.1 Chryseosolibacter sp. | reverse complement strand
CGGTTCAAAGGAAGTCCGGATGTTCACTACGGAGAAGACCGCCATTGGATTTCCTCGGATGGAACGATGGGCGTTTCGGAGTGGACCCTTACAGGAACCACCACGTCTGGGGCCAAGGTGAAAGTCCGGGGGTGCGACTTGTGGGAATTTCAAAATGGAAAAGTCACCCGGAAGAATTCGTTTTGGAAAATAGTTGAGGCTGGGGGGAAGTGAGGGGGGCGGAGGATATATGGATATACGGATATATGGATATATGGATATACGGATATACGGATATACGGAGATATGGATATACGGATATATGGACATATGGATATATGGACATATGGAGATATGGAGATATGGAGATATGGAGATAAGGAGATAAGGAGATACGGAAAAGGGAAGAACTTATGCTTACAGACATTCATCCAAAGTTGCCGATGCGCGATAAGGTGGCGACGCGAGAGTTCTACGTAAACAAACTGGGATTTGAGCAATTTGGCGCCGAGGACTACGACGGATACCTGATGGTGCAAAAAGATGACGTACAGATCCACTTCTTCGAATTCAGAGAGCTTGATCCCGCAGAAAACTACGGACAGGTTTACATCCGCACAAATGACATCGACAACTTGTACCAGATGGCCCTGGCAAAAAAAATGAACATGCCCAAGGCTGGCCACCTGCAAACCAAACCCTGGCGACAAAAGGAATTTTCCCTGCTGGATCCCGATAATAATTTACTGACATTCGGCCAGAGCCTCAGCTGACGGGAAGCGAACGCGTGATGAAAAAAATGCGGCGCTTATGATGCACGCCTTGTTCTCGAAAAATCAACGTCCGGACACCGTTTTCAGTTTCGTCTGTTCCGGTCAGTTCTTTGTTGCGTCTGCTCGTCGCCGGAAGGTCGCTTCCTGGTTTGAGTCGAGCGCGTCGGACGTCTCGCAGGCTGCTGCGGCGGCGTTGGCTGCCGGCTTATCTCCGGTTGCCGCCTGGTATCCGGCTGACGCCTGATATCAGGTTGCTGTGCTTCCCTGCGGCGGTTGACGGATGGCCGTGGAAGGGTCTGCCTTTCAGACAATGTTTCAATTTCATCCTTTTTGTAGACCCGGGTGGGCGCGGCTTTCTCCTCGCCGGGGCGCGGACTGCGGACCTCGGGCTTATACACTTCCAGCCTGTTTCCTGTTAGCCTGTCCGTTGCAGGAAAACTGCGTTCCCGGATAGCGACTTCGTTGATCCGCCGGCGTGTCGCCTGCTGAATCTCGGCTGGCTCCGGCCCGGGCAGGTAGGTGGCATTTCGTTCTTCGCGCAAGCGGCTGTTCAGGGTCGATGTTTGCTCGAGCGCACTGTTTCTCGCATGGTCAACCCGGCGCCGTTCGATGCGCCTCTCGGGAAGATCGCGGTCATGAACGAATATCCAGTGGTCATGGGGTATGTAGTGGCCGCCCGTGATGACGATATTGACCGAAATGCCGAAGTCGAGCGGCGCCCAGCCGCAATAACCGCCTCCGCGGCGCCAGGCCACCCATGCCGGCCCCCAGACGGTATCAGGCAGCCACATCCATCCATAGGCAATGTCGTAATGCCAGCGTCCATAGTGGAAGGGTGCCCATCCCCACGGATAATACGACGACCACGTCCATCCATAGCGGGTGTATACCCACTGTCCATTGGTAAGGTATGGACTGAAGCCCACGGGGACGTCCGGCAGCCACACATAGCCGTAGGAGGGATACTCAATCCACCTGCCGTAAGGGCTCAGGTTTGTATAGAAAACTTCAAAGCTTACCGTTTGCTGAGGAGCGTAATACGACTGCGGCACGCCGGGGGAACAAGCCGCCAGAAAAGGCGCAAGTACCGCCATTAACAAAATTCGCAGCGTCTTCATAGGGAAAATGTGAGCCTGATACTCGTTGTCAAGAAAGACATGATTCACGAGCATGCAAATGATGACAATCACGCCGCTACCACATTATGGTCATTTGACGGCCGGAACGCCGGTATCGTTAATGTCCCCGGCGCGGAGAGAGGTAAGTTTCCTCAAATGGTATTGTTTCCTTAACTTAAGTGTTGCGTCGCGGGCAACCATCCCGGCATACATTAACGGTGTCTTAAACCTGTTTATCAATCCGTATTGCAGATGAGGTGCGCAATATTTATCATCGTGATCCTGTCGTCCGGCCACATGGCATCCGGGCAGCCGAAGGTCGATCCACGGGACTCCGTCGACGTCAAAAACAAGATTGAAGGATTCTATTCGTGGTATATCAGCCTTATCAAGGAGGGCAAACTGAACAGGCGATTCAATCCTGGTTTCCTGGAGCTGGAGAATGGGATGACCACCCTGGACTTCAGAAGATATAAGGACGCTCTGCGGAAATTTAAATTCAGCGAAGACTTCATTCGACGAAAAATAAACAGCTACCGCGAATGTGTGGACAATCTGAGTGAAATCCGGTTCGATAGATTTACACAGCTCCCCGATGTTGACGACCTGGGGAGGATCCATTGCGACTTTCAGAACCGGTACGAGTGGACCGGTGGAATGGAACCAAAAGACAAGGCCGAACTCACGCATTTGAAGTTTGTAGACGGTGACACCATTCTCGGTACCGTCAGCTTCACTTCCCATTCCAGCCCCGACGGACATGCAACGGTGATCTTCCGGCGATCGGAAAAGGGATGGACAATCAATGATTTGATGCCGGGCCTTTGAGCCTGCCCCTGAACCCTCGCGGGTGCTCGGGTGGTCCTTAGTGATGATGTGGTTAAGAATATTCACCGCAAACCTGCCTGCGTGCGCTCGGCCTGCGCTAAGGCAGGCAGGGGCGCTGACCTGCCTGCGCGCGACGGGCATAGCGCTTCAGCAGGCAGGGGCGCAAAGAAATACAGGTTCAAATGCAGGTCGCAGTTGCGCGTTTGACTTTTTGTGTGAATTCTCCGAGAGTACTCCGCTTGCAGATTGAGTTCATTATGGTTCAAATACAGGTCAGTGAGGTCTGAGGACTTCACCGAACGATTCACGTTCATTGCTCTAGGTACGACCTTGCCTTTCAACCTGAATCCGAACCTGCCTTTCGACCTGCATTTAAACCTGACTTTCAACCTGCATTTCAACCTGCATTTAGACCCACCTTTGCTATCCACGCACATTCCCTCGCCAGCTTCTGCCTTCACTGAAGTTTCGGCAGACAGGTCGGCGGGCAAGCCTGCCATTCGGCCTGCCCTTTAACCTGCATTCTTACCTGCCTTTCTTCGCGCCTTTGCGTCTTCGCGGTTGGTATTCTTGACCCCATCTATAACCAGCGGCCACCCGAGCACCCGCGAGGGAATAAATTAACTTACTTTGCATTTATGGAAACGGACGCCCTACGGAATCCTTCCTTTCAGGAAAGCAGACCGGCACAACGATGCGATACTTCTTACTCCTAATCATTCCGGCGTTATGTTCTGCGCCTTGCCGCGCCCAGCAGGAGCGGGCGACAGCCGATCCTGGTATCATTCAATCCGTTCTTGATACGAGGGCCTATCCGTGTTTTGATGTTTACGGAGGAAAGCCGGCACAAACACGGTATGTGATCGATTCCGAAACCGCTTACCGGCGATACAAGGAAAGCTTCACCAAGCCATGTGATTTCCCTGATATTGATTTTGAGAAGCAGACCCTGCTGGGGATGTTTGGCGGCGGCAACAATTACTGTAATGTCGAATATTTCAGACACGTTGAAAATGACAAGGCGCATGCGCGCTACATTTTCACGCTGACCGTCAATGAAAAAGGATTTTGCAAGATGGCGATTCGATGGCACTGGCATTGGGTATTGGTTCCCCGGTTGCCGGAATCCTATGAGGTGGAGTTTAAAGTAAACCGCGTTCGCGACGCCGTGATCTCACCGGGAAATGAAAAGCCCAAGCCTCCGCCCGAGATTCGTCCTGCAAATGAGTGCCCCAGCATTACCGGTTATTCATCCACGCCCGGAACAAGCGGAATTTCCGGCAAGGTTGTGAAAGGTCCCGTCAGACCCGTCAACAGAGACAGCGATACAACGGATTCATACAGTCCGTTTCGGGCAGCCGTTGTGATCAAAAGGGCAAGTGATAAAAAACAAATAGGCCGGATCAACTCCGACGACAGGGGTGAGTTCCGCGTCCCGCTGCGCCCCGGAACCTACATCGTTGAACCCCTTCCCGTGGATAAAAAACAATGGCCCCACCCGGATCCCCCATGCATTGTCACAGTGAAAGCAAACAGTCATGTTGAAATAAGATTCAAGTATGATACGGGCATACGTTGAAGGCCGGTCGTACGTGCACGCTTGACTTTCTGTGTCAATTCCCCGAAAGAACCCCGCTCGCGGATTTTGGTTTATTATGGTTCAGAGGCAGGTCTGAGTTACACGCTTAACTTTCTCTGCCAATTCCCCGGAAGTACTCCGCTTGCAGCTTGCAGTGTATTATGGTTCAAATGCAGGTCAGTGAGGTCTTAGGGCTTTCCCGAATGATTGTCCTTAATTGGTCGATGTGCGACCTTGCATTTAAACCCACCTTCGCAATCCGCGCGTACTCCCTCGCCAGCTTCTGCCTTCACTGAAGTTTCGGCAGACAGGTCGGCGGGCAAGCCTGCATTTCAACCACAACAACCCGAGCACCGCGAGGGTTTCCAACAAACCCTTTGCGCCTCCGCGTCTTTGCGGTTACTATTCCCAACCCCATCTTCACCAAGAACCACCCGAGCCCCCGCGAGGGTAACAAACCAACAGCCGGGACGCCTAAAAATCCGTGTCGGCCCTCTTCAGGTTGAGTTCCTTGATCC
>DASVOT010000152.1:0-5469 GCA_036383235.1 Chryseosolibacter sp. | reverse complement strand
CGCGCCGGCATCGATAAATTTCTTTGTGGTGGCGGCATCCATCACCGTGCCGATGCCCAGCATGAGGTCCGGAAACTTTTTGCGCTCGCGGATAAGATGGGAGAAGATCTCAAAAGAATTCGGCCGGCGGTTGGTAAACTCAAATGCCCGTATCCCTCCCTTGTATGCGGCCTCCACCACTTCAAAAGCTTCTTTTTCGTTGTCGTGGGTGAACAAAGGAACAATGCCCTTTTCACGCATCCCGTCGACGATTTCCTGTTTGCTGAAAGCCATGTTAATTTTTATCTCAATAATTTTCCGACATTTTCACCCTTTACCAGCGTCTCCACTTCGCCGGCAGAGACGAGGTTCACATCCCCCTCGACGGAATGCTTCAGCGCGCAGGCGGCAATGGCATACTCCAGTGACTGCTGATCATCCATTCCGTTGAGATCGCCGTAGATCAATCCCGCCATGAAGGCATCTCCCGCTCCCACTCTGTCCACGATGTGGGTCAGGTCATACTCCTTTGACCGGAGGAGCTTTCCATTCCACAGCACGCCGTAAATCTTGTTGTGGGATGAACTGATGGAGACCCGCTCGGTGGTGGCGATCCTTTTAACTTTTTTGAACCGGTCTTTAAAATTCGCACATGCTTTTTCAAAAGACTGACCCGAAATGCCCGCACAATTTTCCATATCCGCCGAGCCGGCAATCACCACATCGCAGTGTTCGATGAGGGCGGGCATGGTGTCTTTGGCGGTCTTACCGTATTGCCAAAGGTTCCGCCTGTAATTAATGTCCCCGGAAACCGTAAGACCATATTCTGTGGCCACCTTCAGCGCTTCCATACAACAGTCGGCCGCTCCCTGGGAGATCGCGGGCGTAATGCCGGTCCAGTGAAACCATGACGCTCCTTTCAGAACCCGCTTCCAATCGATCGAGCCGCTTCTGATGTGTGCAAATGCCGAATCGAAGCGGTCGTAAATAATGCGCGAAGGCCGCTGCATGGCCCCATTTTCAAGAAAATAGAGGCCCATCCTTTCGGGACCATATATAATAGAGTCGGTGTCAACGCCATGTTTTCGCAGCGCCTGCACGGCGGCTTCCCCAAGGTCGTTGTCCGGAAAACGCGTAACATGCGAAGAGGGGATGCCAAACCGCGCCAGCGAGACGGCGACATTGGCTTCCGCACCGGCGTAGGTAACATTAAAGGCGGTAGACTGGGTAAATCGCGCAAATCCCTGCGTTGAAAAACGCAGCATGATCTCACCAAACGTTACGACTTTTCCTTTACTCATCTGTTTTAAGGACAAAATTCAGGCTTTGAAGGTAAGGTATTCCCTGGAAAATATCCCTTCATGGACGAATCTTTCAGAATCCGTCCGTAAAAAAGACAAAAAAAAAGAAAAGCTGTAAATTGTAGTCCCATTAATGATCCAGAAACAAATGTCAACCCAAGTACTCAAGATCCATCCTGCCGACAACGTGCTGGTCGCCCTCGCGGACCTGAAGGCGGGAGAAAAAGTCACCTGCAACGGAACCACGCTGACCCTGGCCGAAAATGTTCCGGCCAAACATAAATTCGTTCTCAATAACCTCGCCCCCGAATCGGAGATCATCATGTACGGTGTCCTTGTCGGCAAGACGACGAAGGCGATCGCGGCCGGCGCTTCCATCAACACACAGAACGTGAAGCACAAGTCCTCCTCCTATTCGGGAAGAAATAAAAAAGTGGAGTGGAAGGCACCGGATGTATCAAAGTGGAAGGGTCGAACCTTTCTCGGATATAAGAGGGCGGACGGCCAGGTCGGTACTGCCAATTACTGGATCGTCATCCCGATGGTCTTCTGCGAAAACAGGAATGTGAACGCCATCCGCCATGCCTTCGAGGAGGCCCTGGGCTTTGGCAAGCCCGACATCTACCAATCGTTCGTACATGAGCTGGTCGATTTGTATAAGCAGGGCAAACCCGAAGCGATCCTGTCGCACACCTTCAAGCCTGATTCCGACCCGGGCCGGTCAAGGATATTTCAAAACATCGATGGCATCAAGTTCCTCACCCATGAGGGCGGCTGCGGCGGCACGCGGCAGGATGCCGAAGCGCTTTGCGGCCTGCTCGCGGGATACATCAACAATCCCAATGTGGCGGGAGCAACTGTCCTGAGCCTGGGTTGCCAGAATGCCCAGGTCGACATTCTGAAAGAGAAGCTGGCCAGGCTGAATCCGTCGTTCTCAAAACCGCTTGTCATACTCGAGCAGCAAAAGGAAGGCACGGAACAAAACCTCCTGGTCCAGGCGATAAAGAACACGTTCGCCCATCTTGTCGAGGCAAACAAGCAACGTCGCGAACCCGCTCCCCTCAGCAAGCTCGTCGTAGGACTGGAGTGCGGGGGCTCTGACGGGTTCTCCGGAATTTCCGCGAACCCTGCTATTGGACACACGTCCGATCTCCTTGCTGCGCTTGGAGGAACTTCCATCCTTTCGGAATTTCCGGAGCTCTGCGGCGTCGAGCAGGAACTGATCAACCGCTGCGTAGACGACGACGCTGCGAACCGTTTTATCGCCCTGATGCGCGCTTACTCGAGGGCGGCCGAAGCAGTAGGGTCCGGTTTCGATATGAACCCTTCGCCCGGGAACATCAAGGACGGCCTCATCACCGATGCGATGAAATCGGCGGGCGCTGCGAAGAAGGGCGGCACTTCCCCGATTACGGATGTACTGGATTATACCGAGTATATTAAACGGCCTGGCTTGAACCTGCTCTGCACTCCGGGCAACGATGTCGAGAGCACAACCGCCCTGGCGGGATCAGGATGCAACATGATGCTGTTTACCACGGGGCTGGGAACGCCTACGGGAAATCCCGTTGTGCCGGTGATCAAGGTTTCTTCGAATACGACACTGGCCAAGCGAATGCCCGACATCATCGACTATGACAGCGGCGAGGTCATCTCGGGAACGAAAACCATCGAGCAGGCCGGCGCAGAGATCCTGGACCTCATCATCGACATAGCCAGTGGCACGACGAAGACAAAAGCCACCCTCCTGAACCAGGATGATTTTATCCCCTGGAAACGAGGAGTGTCCCTTTAGAAACGCAGGCAATTTCTGAACGTCGCGCGGCTGCTTTCAACGCGGCCCGGTTTCAGTAGACTTCCACATTGGAGAGGATGGGACACGGCTTCGACGACGTGATCGCGATCCTGATCCGGTCTGCCTGAACAGGGTCGAATTTAAGAATGCGCTTGTATCCGATGGTGGTGGCTGATGCCAGCGGCCTCCATTCATTGTTCTGCCGTCCTTCAACGGTAAATGACTTCACCCGCTGTCCTAATTTTATGTACTCCTGGATGACGACGTATCGTATTTCGCGGCTCTGACCCAGATCGATTTCGAGCGCGGCGGTTGTCGTGGAGTCATTGACAGCCCAGTACGTTTCTTTGTCGCCATCGGTGGTGTTCGCAGGACTGAACCGCGCGCTTTCTCCGCGGTATTCCGTAGCAGTGGCCTCCGCGTGCAGGGCCAGGTTATTCCTGAATGTATCATCAATCAATTTCCGCCAGGCTTTCAGCGATGCCGCGTCATTTTCGTGGATGAGCCCGCGCCGGTCGGGGGGAACATTCAACAGCAGCGTGGAGCCGCGCCCGACAGAGGTAAGGTAGATGTCGAATAATTTCTCCGGCGATTTCACCAACGAGTCTTCTTTCGGGTGATAAAACCACCCCGGCCGGATCGATACATCCACTTCCGCGGGTATCCAGTGGGTACCATTCGGATCTCCGGTGTTGAGAAGCTCCTGGATGCCCGGCTTACCCGCGAACAGGGTATCCGGCGTGAGGGTATTCCAGTTTGTTTCGCCTGCCACGCCCCGTTCGTTTCCCACCCAACGCACGCCGGGGCCGGCATCGCTGAAGAAAAGTATGTCCGGCTCCATCTCACGAACCAACGCGAGTGTTACGGGCCATTCGTAGTAGGTCGATCCCGCGATCCTGCGGGTTTCGTTGGCCCCTCCATAATAGCCCGATCCGCCATTGGCGCCGTCAAACCACATCTCGAACACCGGTCCATACCGCGAGAAGATTTCCTTCAACTGGTTGCGGTAGTATTCGACGTACGCCGGTCTGCCGTATTCCGTGTGATTGCGATCCCACGGCGAAAGATAAACACCAAATTTCAGTCCATGCCTTTTGCAGGCGTCTGACACTTCCTTCACTACGTCTCCCCTGCCGTTCATCCAGGGACTTGCCGCCACATCGTGTTCTGTGTACGCGCTGGGCCATAGACAAAATCCGTCGTGGTGCTTGCAAGTGAGGATGGCGCCCTTGAAGCCTGCCTCTTTGAGCGTTGTGATCCATTGATCCGCATTGAAGGAGGTAGGATTAAAAACAGAAGGATCTTCGTTGCCGTATCCCCATTCGAGGTCGGTGAAAGTATTGGTGGTAAAATGGATGAAAGCATTCTGTTCCATTTCATGCCACCGCATTTGAGCCTCGGAGGGCACGGGAAGGGACGCCGCGGGCGGAGCGACATCGTTCGTCGTACATCCCGGCAATAGACCCAGGACGACGATAAGGGGAGCAAGTCTCTTCATAGTCAAAAATACCATAAGATGCGCGATTGAGCGAAGACGCTTCCCTTTTTTGTTCGGAAATCGTTCAACAAAAGGATCGGGCTGTCATGGAGGGTTAGTGCGCGGCCACCTTGTTCTCCACCATCCGCCTCGCCTCCATGGCGTTTCTGATCGCTTCGGCGTGGATATCATTGTTGAAATAGAGGTACACATCCTCGATTCCCCGGAATCCCCTGATGGTGTCTGTTACCTGTTCAAGGGTCTCGGAACTGTAAGGCGATGCATACAATTGCGGCACGCCATGGAAACGATAGTAGACGGCCGGAACCGATCGGATGACGGGGTCGGGTAACCCCGGGTAGCTGATGCCGCAAAAAGTAATTTGATGTTCCCGCAGCGCCTGGTAGACGGTCCCCTTCCACCAGCTCTCATGCCTGAACTCGATGACGTTGACGAACCCGGGATCCACGGTGGCGAGGATGTTGTGGAGATTTTTCTCGGACCATGTAAAGTTCGGGGGCAACTGGAAAAGGACCGGCCCCAGCTTGCTGCGAAGACCCTGACTGGCCAGCTGATAGAAATCCTGTGTTTCGCGGATGGCGTTGTTGAACTTTTTATAATGGCTGATGAGCCTGGGCGCCTTGACTGTAAATCGAAAGTCCCCGGGGCTGCGGTCATGCCATCCGCGCAGCGCCTCCAGTTTCGGATAGCGGTAGAAGGTGACATTCAATTCCACTGTGTTGAAATGTTCACAATAGAACTCAAACCACTTCCGCTGGGGAAGTCCTTTTGGATAAAATTTTTCCCTCCAGTGTTTATAGTAAAAGCCGGAACACCCCACCCACCAGTTTTTCATGTCGCTTAACGGACATCATGGTAATAATTATGCCATCCGCGGGCGGCGATAAAACCGCCTC
>DASVOT010000151.1:0-1963 GCA_036383235.1 Chryseosolibacter sp. | reverse complement strand
GTTCCGTTGCCGGCACCGGCGCTCATCGTGTTTCATGAATGGGGCGGCCCGCTGTTATTCGGCGCGGACCGCGTGTCGGGAGAAAGTGTTCATCCCGCCATCACGCGACACCGCGAGGAACTCACCAGTAGCCGCGCGCTGGCCGATTGGTTTGCCGCTCATGGCTATGCAGTAATCGTCATTGACGCCTATCATTTCGGACGTCGTGTTCCGCGCGGCATGAACGGTCTGCCTGACAGTTTCGATCCCGCGAAACTCGACGCCCCGACGCTGAGGCGTTATGACAGTCTTGCGCGGGGTGCGCTGTATTACGGTGTGCGCGAGCTTAACTGGGCAGGGACGACCTGGGCCGGCGTAAACTATGGTGACGACAGCCGCTGTATTGATTACCTGTTGTCGCGCAAGGAAGTCGACCCCGACCGCATTGGCTGCACCGGACTCTCCGGCGGCGGCTGGCGCACGGATATCATGGCGGCGCTCGAGCCGCGTATCAAAGCCGCCGTTTCGGTTGGATGGATGACAACCGGAGACACGCAGCAACCCTATAATGTCGCAGGGGCGATCGGCACCTTCAACCTGCTGCCGGGTGTCTGGAACCGGATCGATGTCCCCGACCTGATCGCCATGGCCGCGCCCAAAGCAGTGATGGTCGTAGGCGGCACAAAAGATCTTCTGTTTCCACCCCTGGGCCAGAAAGAAGCCGCCCGCCAGATCGCCGACGCCTACTCCTGGGCGGGTGTGAAAGAGCGGTTCCGGTTTTTTGCGCCGGAAAAAGAACACTGTTACGACGCCGACATCCAGGACGAAGCCCTGAAGTGGCTCGACCTGTATTTAAAACCGCCTCCGGCGAAAGTTCGCCCGTAACGTAACCCGATGCCTGGGTTTGAAAAGACGTATGGGATGTACGTTCCGATGGTTTGCACATTAGCCACCCGGCCTCGTGCGTTGTGCATCCGCGCTGCTGGTGCATGAGGCCGCCCCAGTGACGACAATCTGCCATCTGCCGATCGTTCTCATTGCCTGTGGAGGAAAGTATCGGTAGGTTGAGAACGACGGAAAATAAGAATGATCGTCGCATTGTCGTTGCTGCTTCCGGTTGCCGCGCTCGTATTATGGATTGTATTTATCCCTGTGTATATGCGCGTGAATACCGACCGCGATCAATATCAGATCAGGCAGGCAGGTACTGTTTCGATTTCCTTTCACCCGTGGCAAAAGCCGTTCATGACCATGAGGGTCTTTGGTATCAGGATAAACATAGCGAAGGCGGAACGTAAAAAAGAGGTCGCGCAGGAACGGAAAGTAAAAAAACGGAAAACGAAAAGATCGACCTCTGCGTGGCTCTACCTTCAGCGGGGAGTACTCAGGAGCATGACCTTAAAGAAATTCATCTGCACGGTCGACCTGGATGATGTGGTGATGAGTGCGCGGCTTACTCCCCTGATCGTTTTCATGAACAGGGGTGTGGTGTCTGTGAGCACCAACTTTGCAGATCGCAATTTTCTCTGCATGGAGGTCGAGTGCAGGCTGAACAAGTTGTTGTGGACGTGTTTTCGATTTTTCACAAAAAAATAAACGGTTATGGAAATGAATTTTGAAACCTTGCTTCAGCGGCTGACGGAGTTTATCCATAAAGAAGCCAGGACGGAAACGGTGATCGGCGAGGCGTTTAAACTGGGTGAGTTCACCTGTGTGCCTGTAGTGCGTGTAGGTATTGGGTTCGGTAGCGGCGGTGGCGAAGGCGATTCGGCGAAAACAGGAAAGGGACAAGGAGGCGGTGTCGGCGGCGGCATCGGCATCGAGCCGATCGGATTCCTCGTCTCGAAAGGCAACGAGATATCGTTCCTCAGCACGCAGCATGACAAAGGCCTGTCAAAAGTTTTTCAACAAGTTCCGGACCTCATCAGGAAGTTCATGGATAAGAAAGAGACCGCGCAAGTTTGATGCGGGCGTTCCACCTGAG
>DASVOT010000150.1:0-2825 GCA_036383235.1 Chryseosolibacter sp. | reverse complement strand
ATGACGCCCCAGTTCAGCACGTACCTGGATCGTGGCTCCTTCTGAATCAATTCGGCGGAAAAGCCATCGTCTACTTCGTCGACCTTCAGGCGGAAGCTTCCCAGCTGATCGTTGCGGGAGAGCAGATCGTGATCCCACAGCTCCAGCTCAGCCCATTCTTCCGACTGGGCCAGTGGGATTTCAACATTGATTGCCAGCTCGCCGTTTGGCATCCGGTAGTAACTTGAACCCTTGGGCGCGACTTTCTTGCCCTTGTAGGTGATGTAGATTTCGTCTCCATCGTCTTCACTAGGCATGTAAGAGACGAGTGAATGCAGGACCAAAAATTTCGATTTCGTGCTCATGTTTGGCGAGTGTTTATAAATTACACGGGATTTCGCGTCATTCGAAGAAATTGCCGGCATTAAGATTAATCAAAATGTTTCTTTACACCAAATGGTTACCTTAAATAATAGAGTATGACAGCGTCAGATGCGCGTGAAGTGTGGCAGCGAGGCCCGGTCCCGGGAGTGCCCGCCTTGTTGCAACCGGTGGCCCATGCATTGTTGCAGGCGACGGAAGATGCGGAGAAATACATGGAGGGTTTTCCTTCACAGCTTTTATGGGTAACGCCCGGGGGCGTTGCCTCTGCCGGTTTTCACCTCCTCCACATGAGTGGAGTTGTCGACAGGCTTTTCACGTATGCGCGGGGAGAATCTCTCAGCGAACGGCAGCTCAAAAATTTAGCTGCCGAAAAAGAAGTTTCCGGTGCACCGATACAACCTGGTCATCTGGTTGATGCTTTTCGGGCGCAGGTTGAGACCGCGATCAGCCAACTGAAGAAAACTTCGGAGTCAACCCTGACAGAGACGAGATTTATCGGACGAAAGCAGATCCCGACAACCGTCCAGGGGTTGCTCTTTCATGCAGCCGAACATTGTCAGCGCCACATGGGCCAGCTTCTCGTAACGGCCCGCATACTGCAGGCGCGCATCGTGTAAAATGACGAGTGCCTGAACGCATAGAGCCGGGTTTTATTCGAGCCTTTGCCGGTCGCGAAGGAGCGCCTGACGGAGCTTTTGATAAGGGAGTTTTTGGGGAGAGGTGCCCTCCCCGATAGCCAGTACCGCTGCCGTTGCAGCCGACTGGCCGAGGATCATGAAGACCGGCTCCATCCTGATGGATCCGTACGCAATGTGAGAGCTGGAGACACAGACCGGCACCAGCATGTTGGCGCACTCGCTTTCTTTCGGGAGAATCGCGCCGTAGTCGATGGAGTAGGGGCGATCCGGCTTCACGCCGATGTCCCCTTCGTTCTGCACAAATCCTTCGGAAGTCACGTACCGCTGCGCGTTGTGGGAATCGAGCGCGTAAGACCCCATCCCGATGGGGCGGAGGATATCCGTTTTTCCCAGCGCATCCTTCTCGGTCATGATAAAATCACCCACCATCCTCCTCGCTTCGCGGACGTAAAGCTGATGCGGCCAGTTGTGGTTGTCTGTAAACTCGTCCTTGGCCAGACCCCATTGCGCCATTCTCGCTCGTATTTCCTCGGGTACGTCCGGATCATTGGACAGAAAATAGAGCAAGCCCTGTTGGTAGTTCCGGTGCTCATCCACGATCTGTGCCCTTCGTTCGTAGCCCGCTTCCGGGTAATCGTAATTCTTCCCGATGTAATCGGAACTGAAAGGACCATGGTTGTTGGTGTCGGTCTTGCGGTTGGGAATGGCGTCGAACTTCGCAAATACATCCCTCCATCCTGCGTCAAATAGCCTGCGGAGAAGCTCATAGCGCGAAGGGTCGTACCCCTCGGGTTTTGGAAACGGCACCCGGTTGTCAGGATGGTTGCTCATGCACAGGCGGAAGCAGTAAGCCTGGAGCCGCCCGTCGGCGCTGCCATATGCGCCCGGCGGTTCCGCGCTGATCTCCGGCAGCAGCCCGCTGGATGGTTCTCCCTTTATCTTGTACGGATCGACTTTTTGCGCAAAGTGATGCTGGTGGTGAAATACGCCCGTCTGCACACCGTTCCATCGTTCTCCGTATTCGCTGTTTGCTTCCCTTCCGACGCGGTAGCGAATGCCGGCTGCGGCCATCAGGTCGCCCTCGTAAGTGGCATCAATAAACATTTTGCCTCGATAGGTATTGCCATTCAGCGAGCGGAACGAAATAATTTTTCCGTGTTCCGTTGCCATGCCCGACGAAGAGCGGTCTAACCATGTATCCCGGTGAACGGTGATCGCGTTTTCCCTGAGGAAGTCTTCAAAGACTTTCTCCGCGACGTGCGGCTCGAAGATCCACATGGTGCCGGACTCGCCGTCGAGGGCCACTGTCTGCTGACCTTTGTTTCCATATTCAGATCTTTTCTGCCATTTCCACGCCTCATCTTTCCGGTAATGATCGTACAGGCGTCGATAGAATTCCCGTGCGAGACCTCCGATCACTTCCTTGTCGCCTGAATCCGTAAAACCTAAACCTCCGGAAGACAATCCCCCAAGGTGAATGTCCGGGGAGACCCCGATGACCGATTTGCCCATGCGTTTGACCTGCACGGCGGCCATCACCGCCGCCGACGTGCCGCCGTACACAATGACGTCCGCGCTATAACGCTTGGCGCTCGGCTGCCCTGGGCGGGAGATGCAGCCAAGTAAAAGACAGAGAAAAAAAAGCGCCGCCCTCCGGAGTGTTACCGGAAGCCCGGATGCCGATGTCGCGTCGAAACGATTGGAGATGTGCATGATACGTGAAGACCAAAGGAAGGCACTTGCGTTGTCCGCTTCGCAGGGGGTACGCTATTTTAAGACAATGCCGACACCTTTAAGCTTATTCCCTTCGGTGCGTTCGACCTG
>DASVOT010000149.1:0-9407 GCA_036383235.1 Chryseosolibacter sp. | reverse complement strand
AACCTTGATACAAAGAGGTTTCTGGTTACCTGTTGGGACGCTTTGAGATGTTTCATTTCCTAACTTTTATATTTAGCTAGATAAATCCCCATCTCACGGACTTATCACAGCGCGACATATATCCATATATCCAATCTACCCGTATACCCCAGACCCCCCTTGCGCCTTATATCCAAGTAAACATTAATTTTTTGCGTTTTTAATGTTTATTACTATTTTCGGCCTTAAAGAAACGTAAAAGCCGGGTATAAACATTAAAACTCCATCATTTTAATGCCAGAAACGCTGTATCGCATCAACTCAGACCGCACCAAACCATGGAACGATCTCCCCGAGCTGCCGCTTCCTGAGGAATTGTACCGGACGGTAGAGATCCTTGAAGCGTTGGGGCGCGCAAAAGAAGCGCTCGGCCGGCTGCATGGCAGAAGCATCGCGATTCCCAACCAGGGCCTGTTGATCAATGCCATCAGCCTCCAGGAAGCAAAAGAATCGAGCGCGATCGAAAATATTTTTACCACCGACGACGACCTCTACAAGGCATACAGCGAAAACTCCGCCGGCGAGGCGGAAGGTCCGGCGAAAGAAGTGCTGCGATACCGCGAGGCGCTCTGGCATGGATACGCCTATCTCAAGGAGAAGGCAGCGTTTGACCGTGAATACTTTATTCGCATTTACCGGACGATCAAGCAGACCAGCGATGGCCTGAGACCTCCATTCATCCAGACCTATATCCGCCAGGGCGGAAGCGGGCCCAACGCGGGCAATCCTGTTTATGTGCCTCCTCGCGGAGAAGGGGTCGTGGAAAAAAAACTCGACAACCTGCTGGCGTTCATCAACAACGACGACGAGCGCGCCAGGGTCGATCCCTTGCTGAAGATGGCCATCGCCCATTTTCAGTTTGAGGTCATCCACCCTTTCAGGGACGGCAACGGGCGCACGGGCCGCGTGTTCAACATCCATTATCTCGTGAAGAAAGGACTGCTGGATTATCCGATCCTGTATCTAAGCCGGTACATCAATCAGCACAAAGACAACTACTACAGCACACTGTCCGGGGTGTCACAACGGGGTGACTGGAGCTCATGGTTGCTGTTCATGATGAACGCGGTCGAGGCGACCTCGACCCTGACGTTCCAGAAGATCAATGACATCATCAGCACCAAAGACGCCATCGTCCAGGAGCTTCACAGGAATTCCTCTGTCCGAAGGCCCGAACAGCTCGTCGAACGGATCTTTTCACAACCCTTCACAAAGGTAAAGCACCTGACCGACCAGGGTTTGTATTCCGAAAACACAGCGAGGAACTACCTGAACCAGCTCGACGAGAAGGGAATCCTGGAAAAAAAGACCATCCACGGTCACCACTACTATCTGAATTCCGAGCTGTACCGGATCCTCAGCTATTAAACCAAAAGGCAAAGGTACCCGCAGTTGCTACTCGGAACGCAAACTTTGTACGGGGTTCATCAGCGCCGCCTTCAAGGCTTGATAACTCACGGTCAGCAACGTGATGATTACGGCTCCGGCAGCCGTGGCAGCAAATATCCACCACGATATATCCGTGCGGTATTCGTATTTCAGGAGCCATCGCTCCATGAGGAAATAGCTGAAGGGGATGGCCAGCGCGCTGGAAACGATCACCAGTATCACAAAGTCCTTAGACAGCATTTTCCAGATGGCAAAAACGGAGGCGCCCACCACCTTTCTGATGCCGATTTCCTTGGTGCGCTGCTCGGCGACATAGGATACCAGTCCGAAGAGACCGAGGCAGGAGATGAGCACCGCCAGTGTTGAAAAGATGCCCGACAATTTTCCGATGCGTTCCTCCTGACCGAACTTCATGGCGTATTCTTCGTCGGCAAACTTGTAATCAAACAGCGCCGACGGTACGACCCCATCGAACACTGCCTTTATACGGGGCAGCGCCTCACCGGCACTTATGGCCGGATGCAGGCGGATGTGCATCACTCCCCTGGCGTTGCCGCCGTAATGGAATATGGTCTGATAAACCGGTTCGTAAGGCGAGGCCATCACGATGTCGCGTACCACGCCGATAATTGTTTTCGACCATTGGAAATTCCCGAATTCATCCACGTCGGTGAACGTCTGTCCCACGGGGTCGGTCATCCCCATATATTTTGCGGCCGCCTCATTAATAATGATCGAGGAGATCGTATCTGCGGCGATGTCCGGCGAAAAATCGCGCCCGGCCACGATTTCCCATCCGATCGTTTTTCCGAATTCAGGCGAGACTTCACAATTGACGAACTGGGCATCGAGGTCCGGATCTTTGCCCTGCCATGTATATCCTCCGGTAATGTTATTGATGCGGGTGACGGCGCTGAAAGAAGTCGCAACGCCGGAGACAGCGCCTGAATTGAGCAACCCGGTCTTCAATACGTCGAGCTTGGATGCGTAAGCCGGATCATTCAGGGAGACCTCAATCAATCCCTGCCGGGAGTAGCCGACGGGCCTGTTGCGGGCAAACTGCACCTGTTTGAACACAACGAGCGTACCGATGATGAGCACTACCGATACCGTGAACTGAATCACCACCAGCGCCTTGCGCGGGACGGCGGCAAATTGATCTGTGTGGATAACCCCTTTCAACACCTTGACCGGTTTGAACGAGGATAAATAGAACGCAGGGTACAGGCCCGCCATGAAAGCGGTTACCAGGATAAAGCCCGCGGCCATCAACCAAAACCAGGGGTTTCCTAACGGTAACGCTATGCGCTTATCGACAAGATCGTTGAAGGCCTGCTGGAACAGCGTTAAAAACACCAGGGAGAGGAAGAACGCCAGCAGCACCACCATGAATGATTCGCTGAGGAACTGCATCACCAGCTGGCCATTCATGGAGCCCATCGTTTTGCGAACGCCGACTTCGCGCGCACGTCGTTCCGAACGCGCAGTGCTCAGGTTTACAAAGTTGATACACGCGAGCAGGAGCACGAACGCGCCTGCGATTCCGAATAACCATACAAAGACGATCCGCCCGGTGGCTGGATGCCCATTGCTGAACTCCGAATACAGATGCCAGGTGCTCATGGGAACGACCTGAACAAAGGGCTCATCTGACGCAATGGTTTTGTAGTAGTCCGGCGGAATATGATCGGCATACAGATTATGGATCCCTGCGTTGGCTTCCTCCACCGTCACATTCGGCCGCAGCCGTACATATGTATTTACAAAATGGTTGTCCCAGTCGTCATCCCGGTTATTTACCCACGGCTGGAGCATCTTCAGCAGCGGCCATGGCGCAAAAAACTGGACTTTGCTGAACGTGTTGTTGGGCGGAATGTCTTCATAGACCCCGGCGACCTTTGCTTCCACCTTGTTGTCGATCCGCAGCGTTTTGTTTACGGGGTCATCATCACCGAACATGGTTTTGGCGAGCGATTTGGAGAGGATGATGGACTGCGGATCGTAGAGGCTCCGGTAACTTCCGCTTAGCATCTTCAGCGAAAGCATTTCAGGGCCGCCCGCGTCGATAAATTCTCCGGTGCGTGCGAATTTTTTGTCGTCGACGGAAAGGGTGAAGTCCGTGATCCACCACGCCATGAGCACCTGCTCAAAATATTGTCCGTAGTGGTTCTTAAGGGTTGCACCCACCGGGTACTGGAGCCCGTATCCGCCGTCAATGGCGTGAGTCTGCTGGTCGATGCCCCCCTGCCAGACCTTCGCGATCCGGTCGTAGTGCTGATGATATTTGTCAAAGGACAATTCATCGTAAATCCACAGTCCGATGAACATGGCCACCGTCATGCCCAGGGCAAGTCCACCCACATTGATGAATGAAAACGCCTTGTGCCTGGTGAGGTTTCGCCAGCCGACCTTGAAATAGCTTTTATACATACCGGAAGTGTTTAAGTTCTTATATCCCCGAAAGGGTTTTATGATCCCCGGACGGAAAAGCAACAAGACATCGATGATAAATTTTCTATCGGCCCCTCGTTTTCCCAATCGCTCAAGCCGCTTCTCGTAGACTTCCATCAGATCGCCTTCAATATAATCCCGGTGCTTCGGGTGACAGTACCAGCGAAAAAAGCGATGAAAAAATCCCGGGGGCGAATGCTTCATGACGTCGGGCCGCTGAGTTTCAGTGCAACTTTCGGAATCGCGTTCCAAAGTTCCTCCCGCGTCGCCTTTGAATAGGCCATCGCCTTCTTACCCAGGGCGGTGATCTGGAAATATTTCTTCGGACGTCCCGCCCTTTCCCTGGTGGCCTCGCCGTAAAAGGAGCGGACATATCCCTTCTCCTCGAGGCGGAGCAGGGCCGTATGCAGGGCGCCCAGGCTCACCGTGCGCGCAAGCCGCGACTCGATCTCGTTCTTGATCGTTACACTATACACTTCGTTGTTCAGCACGGCCATCGTGAGGATGACCACTTCCTCGAACTCGCCCAACTGGTATCGCTTCATTCGAAAATATTATAATCTAAATGTAGAAATAACAATCATGCCAGATTCAAAAGTGCTTAGAACCGCTTGATTCGATGAAACGACGATCCGGCGATGCCCGTAACCGGACAATCACCGGGCGGAATTGGGAGGGCGTGTGGGTTTAGGAATCTACAACCCTGCACCCTGCGCCTACAGCTTTTCGATCACATCCCTGTACCCCCTGCCGATCGGAATGGCTACGCCGTCTATTTCCACCGTTTCAGCCGTATACGAATCTATCTTGTTCAAGGAAACAATAAACGAACGGTGAATGCGCTTGAACAATGCTGCGGGAAGCAACTCCTCGATCTCATGCGTGCTCATCTTCGGGAGATATTCACCCCTGGCTGTGACAATCCGGACGTATTCGCGCTTACTCTCAATATAACTGATCTCCGAAAACAGGACCTTCACCTTTTTCTTCTGGACATTCAAAAACAGATAGTCCCTCTTCTCCGTATCTTCTTCCTGGATTTTGCTGTCTTTCCGGGCGGATTTTACCTTGTTCACAGCCACAAGAAAGCGCTCAAAGCCGAATGGCCGCTGCCATCGACCATACGGTTCATCCCGTTGTGAATTCACCCGCCACATACGCATACCCCTGCGAGCACACAGTCACGGCGGCGGCGGCCGCAACGGTGATCGCATATTTTTTTCCCGAGAAGGCAGACTCCGTATTGGAGATGGCGCGCGCAGCTTCACGATCGCGGATCGATGCAGGCCTCCAGTTTCCCAGCGATGCAGAGGCTGGCTGGAAACTTGGGGAAGCAGTGGCCAGGCGCATCATCGAGGAAGCAAAGCGCGATGGCTCCGAACTGAAATGGAACGGCGTCGTGAACAAGGACCCGAAAAAATGGACGGGCAAATTTGCCATGGGCATCAATTTGCCGTTGTACCGCCCGATCGTCCTGTTGTCGGCCGACCAGTTCAGGCCCGCCCCGCCACCGGATTTCGAAAAGGACATGAACGAGCTGAAAACTTTCAAGCAGACCTTCACATCAAAAGCCACGGCATTTTACTGGGCTAGCCAGTCCGATGTGTGGAGCGACCTCGCGGCCACAAAGATGTTCGAGTACCGCGTGTCGGACGATGCGCCGGCAGCCGCCCGGATCTATGCCGTGCTAAGCACAGCCTACCACGACATGGCCATTGCGGTTTTCGATGCGAAGTATACCTATTGGGGCATCCGGCCGGTGCAGTATGACACTGCGTACACACCGCTCATAGGTACTCCTCCATTCCCGGGGTATCCCTCCGGACACGCGGCAGCGGCCGCCACCTCAAGCGCCGTGCTGGGATATTTCTTTCCGGAAGACGCAAAAGAATTCGATGCCATGGCTCAGGACTGTGCAGACTCGCGATTCTATGCCGGAATACATTTCCGCACCGATAACGAGACCGCGCTCGTCATGGGACGGGCCATCGGAAAATACATCGTGGAAACGTGGGTAGGCAGCGATAAATCCGTCGCGCAGGGGCGTTAGCTATTAATTTACCCCGAACGCACCGGCAGGGATCCTCGTGAAGCGTGAGGCGTCGAGCGTATAGCGTATAGGGTGGGTATACGGAGATACGGATATATGGAGATACGGATATATGGAGATACGGGAAGGTATCGCCCATGGCGTATAGTGACATAGTTGTTCGTAAACAAAAAACCAAGCCCGTAGGGGCGTAATATATCAGCCCAGGGTGGAGTCGCGGAGCGACGGAGCCCCGGGAACCCCAGCTCCCACGCGGGTATAGGGGTACAACGTACAATCACTACATCCGTAGATCCTTATATCCGTATTTCCTTAGATCCGTATTTCCCTAGATCCGTATTTCCCTAGATCCATATTTCCCTAGATCCGTATTTCCTTACACCCCTATACCCTATACCCTACTCATGCTTCAGTGCAATGACGGGATTGGCCATGGAGGCTTTCAGGGTTTCGAAGCCCACGGTAAAAAATGTGATCAGCGCCATCGTTAAAATCACGCCGCCAAACAGCCAGAGGGAGAGTTGCGTTTGATAGGCGAAGCCGGAGAGCCATTGCGCCGAAAGGTAGTACGTTATGGGGATACCGATAATACACGCAATCAGTAACAACCTGCCGAACACACCCAACAACAACAGGAGCACTTGCACGCTGCTTGCGCCCATCGTCTTGCGGATACCAATCTCCCGGGTGCGTTGCTGTGATGAAAAAGCAGCCAGTCCGTAAAGCCCCACACACGTGATCAGGACCGCCAGCAGCGAAAATTTCTCCGTAATCTGCGCCACCTGTGTTTCGTTGGCGTACATTCTTCCGAACTCATCGTCGACAAACCAGTAGCTGAAACCGAAGTCAGGAAACACCTGTTTCCACTTTGCTTCAAGCGCCCGGATCTTCTCGCCGATATTTCCTTGCGGAAGGCGCACGTGAATGATGCGGTCGTCCGTGTGTGGCTTCGGCGAAATCGCCAGGGGATCGATGCGCTGGTGCATGCTCTTGTAGGGAAAGTCCTCCACCACGCCGATCACATGTCCGGTGATGGGAGCGCGGGTGGAATCGGGCATCCGGTATCCCATTACATACGCCGGCCTGACGACCGTTTTCCCGACCGCTGTTTCCGGCGTAAGCTTCAGCGCCTTCACGGCGGCTTCGTTGAGCAAAATGGCCGTCGAGTCGGAAACGTTCTTATGATCGAAATCACGGCCCGCCAGGATCTTCAGCCTGAAGGTCCTGGGGAAATCATAATCACCGTTCAGCTGAAACCAGTCATATTTATCCTCCCCGATCTCGGGGAACTGCATCTGCATGCTGATCGGCCCAAAAAAATCGAGACGCGGCAAATGATTGGCGAGGGTCACCGCCTCGATCTCCGGATCCTGCAGGATAAGCTCTTTGTAGGCAAGGTATTTTTGGTCATCCGCTACACCGCTGAAACCTCCAAACCGGATCGAGACGATCTGCCTGCCCGTTTCGTTCAGCTTCGAATTGCGCATCAGGTCCATCTGCCGTACCACAACGAGAGTACCCGCCAGCAGGATCACCGCGACAATGAACTGGATCGCCGTAAGGAATTGCCTGAACGTATTTGATCCTTTCCGAAAGGCAAACTTTCCTTTCAGCACGTTGGCGGGCTGAAAACCGGAAACAAAAAGCGCCGGGTAGCTTCCGGCCAACGCGGTAACCACCAGCACGACGGCACCGATGAGCGACAACATATCCGCTCGGAACAGGTCGCGGACGTAGAACGCCTTCGACGTGAGGGTATTGAACCGCGGGAGGAAGATGGCAACCAGGAACAAGGCTATCAACGTGGCGATGACCACGAGTATAAAAGACTCAAACATGAATTGCCCGAACAACTGCCACCGGAATCCACCGAAGGTTTTTCGCAACCCGATCTCTTTGGCGCGCGTGACCGAGCGGGCGGTCGCCAGGTTGACGTAATTGATACAGGCTACGAGCAGGATCAATACGGCGATGGAGATAAAAACATAGATGTATTTCTCGTCGGCGGATTTACTTGAAATACTCCAGTCCACTTCCTGGTCGAAATGTGCTTCGGTGATCTTCCGGACGATCGGCTTGAATTTGAAGTCCAGGTTGAATTTCTGCATCATCGCATCCGCCCGCTTCTGCAGGTCCTCCCGGATCACAGGGATTTTGCTTTCATCATTGCAGACGAAAAAAGATTGCGTCCAGAAATTAGGCCCGTCTGCCTCAGCCATCGAGCCGTCGAGCAGCGTCTCAAGATTCTGGATAAATGGTTTCAGAGACAAAATATTGAGAATGTATTTCGGCCTGAGGTGCGTGTTTGTGGGAAGATCCCTGTACACGCCGGTGATCATCATGCTGACCTTTTGGCCATTGGTCATGTAGGCGTGAGACACATCCACCGTTTTGTTGATGGGATCTGCTTCCCCGAAGAGCTCCTTTGCGGCGCTTTCGCTCAGCAGCATGCTGTTGACCTCTTTCAACGGATCGCCGGGATTGCCCTTAATAAGGGGAATCGAGATGATTTCATGAAAATTTCTTTCCGCCCAGATAATGTCCTCGGTCAGGACGATCCTGTCACCCGCCGCAAAGCCGATACTCGTGGGCATCCCCGTCGCGGTGAAGCTGGTGATCTTCGATATCCCCGTATAAGTGTCTTTGATGTAGTTGTCCCATCCCGCCGGGGACGCGGGATAATTCTCCGTCTGACCGTTCTTAAACTCGAGGCGATAACCAAGCCTGTACGTCTGCTCGGCAAAAGGATGATAGTTGTCGTAAGTCCGTTCATGGCGCACGTACAGGAAAATAAAGAGCGCCGAAGCGAGACCGATGGCGAGTCCCAGGGTGTTAATGATGGCGTAACCGCGCTGCTTCCTGATGTTTCTGACGGCGAGGAGAAAGTAATTAAAGAGCATATCGGGGGGTTTATGGTCAACTCTAACCGTGCACAGCCCAACTTCATCGTATTATTACTCGTTTCCGGCAGCGAAAGTTACAGGAGGTAACGATTCCTTTTCAGGTATATTGTAAGTAGGTGACTGCCCCGCGTCAGGGGAGACACCGGCGGTGTTGGTGCCTGATACCGGGGTAGCAGAAATCAGCAAGAACCTACGACCGAAAACTAGCGCAAGACCGCTGCCATGGATTTTTGTAATTTCGCGCCATGAAGTATGTCAGAATCGAAGGCGGCCGCAAGCTATCGTCATTCATTGAGCCCATGAAGGCCCAGCTCACAGATCAGCCTGCGTTTGACAGTCCAGAATGGCTTTTTGAGATTAAATGGGACGGCTACCGGGCAATCGCAGAAGTCAGTAAATCCGGCAATAAGCTCTACTCGCGCAACGGGCTCACCTTCGACAAGGCGTACCCGAAGGTCTTCGACGGCCTTAAAGCGATCAAAAAGAGCGCCATCCTTGACGGCGAAATCGTCGTCTTCGACGAGCACGGCAAGCCTAATTTCCAGAAGCTGCAGAACTATCAGAACCACGACAAG
>DASVOT010000148.1:0-4758 GCA_036383235.1 Chryseosolibacter sp. | reverse complement strand
TTGGAAGCGGGGCGCCGAATTGACGGGCGGAACCTTTATGAGGATCGAACAAAACGACCGTACCGTCTACGTGCCCACACCCTACGATAAAGAGATTGCTGCGCTGAACGACAAGCTAAACGCGACCTATGTTTATTATGGAACTTTGGGGAAGTACAGGAAAGAACAACAGATTGCGCAAGATAACAATGCAGCGAGCTACGGGTTGGCCAATATCGCCGAACGCAGCTTTTGTAAGAGCTCCCATGCGTATAAGAACTCCAGCTGGGACCTGGTGGACGCCGCAAAGGACAATGCGCAAGTGATCGCGGAGACCCGGTCGGATGACCTTCCCGAAGAAATGCGCGCCATGAGCGTAGCCCAGCGCAAAGCGTACATCAGTCAGAAAGCGGAGGAGCGTGCGAAGATTCAGGCAGCGATACAAGCGCTGAATGAGAAGCGCCTGGATTTTATTTCTAAAAATGCGCTCCAAAGCAGCAAGGATGCGATGCTGGATGCCTCCATGATGAAGGCGATCAAGGAGCAGGGTAGAGCGGTGAATCTGAAGTGGAAGAAGGGGTGTTAGGCTGGTGGCTGTTAGCCATTGGTTGTTAGTTTTTGGTTGTTAGTTTTTGGTCGCCAGTTGTTGGTTTTTGTTCCGGGCGTTACTGATAGGCGTGTTAGGTTAAGGCGCAGGCGTTTGGTCAATACGTTGCAGATAGCAAAAGAAAGAATGATGAAATACGCAGTACGATGTGCCTGGTTGTGGATGATTGTGTC
This sequence comes from Chryseosolibacter sp., assembly GCA_036383235.1. Classification (GTDB taxonomy): domain Bacteria; phylum Bacteroidota; class Bacteroidia; order Cytophagales; family Cyclobacteriaceae; genus Chryseosolibacter. Next base: position 3,999 of record DASVOT010000148.1, on the reverse strand, counting down.
GGCCAATCTCTGCAACGCACAAGACAAAACTGAGGTACGAAAGGCAAATACCAGATCGGCGACCAAAGATGCAATCCCTTACAACGGACCGACCAGTATCACCCGCAATGTCATCCAGGATAGAAACGGGAACATTTGGATGGCCTCCTGGGAAGGAATTTTCCAGTACGACGGGAAATCGTTTGCCAATATCACCAGTAAGGTAAGCCCGGCGCGCTTTTTCTCAGTTTTAGAGGATAGAGACGGCAACCTCTGGTTCGGCTCTATTGGCGCTGGGGTTTATCGTTACGATGGGGGATCCTTCCGGAATTTTACCACGAAAGACGGCCTTATTAATAATGAGGTTACGTGTATTTACCAGGATAAAGCCGGCAATGTATGGTTCGGAGTCAATGGCGGCGTGAGCCGTTACGATGGCAAATCCATGCCTGCCGGACAGGCAAGTTTTCGCAATTATATGATGAACGGAGATTTTATGGCTGAGGATAAAACGGGCAAAACTGTTCCGGATTTTACACGTCCCCCTAATGAAGTCAACTCGATTGTCGAAGACAGGACGGGCAGATTATGGTTTGCTACAAGAGGAAATACATTCGTTTTTGACGGAAATACTTTTACCGCTTTCACCAATAACGGCGAGCCCTTTATCAATGTCCGTACGATCATCGAAGATAGGAAAGGCAATATCTGGCTTGGTGGCAACGATGGCCTCTGGCGCTATGACGGCAGTGGGTTCACGAACTTCGGACAGAAGTTTGTGGGCTATATCATGGAAGATAAGAAAGGAAATATCTGGACGAGCTCAGTAAGCGCTGATGACCGGGGTTGGGCACTTTCGCGCTATGATGGGAAGTCCTTGTATAAAAGTTTCTATCTCAACAGTCCGGTTCTCAAGCCAGGTGTAATGGAAGTAGCGAATAATTCGATGATTTTCGGGATCATCGAAGACGACAAAGGAAATATCTGGTTTGGCGCTGACGGCATCTATCGCTATGATGGAAATACGGTTACCGACTTTAAAGCGAAAGAGAGTCGGGAATAGCTTCTATGGTTAACAGTTTGATATCTGCCGCCAGGAGTGTGCGAATCATCCTGGGCATTCGTTTTTTAGTCCGGCTTACTCTTAAATAGACTTAACTCTTCCTTACATTTCTTAAATTACCACGCCTGGAGGCTTCTGCCCTTGTTCCAGGACTTTTGATATCACCCGGAAACAGTCCGCCGCCCATGTCCCGATTAATCGATCTCAGTCACGTCATTGAAAACGGAATGATCACCTACAAGGGCCTCCCTGCGCCGGTCGTGTGTGATTATCTCAGCCGCGAAAAATCGCGGGAGTTTTACGAGCCTGGAACGGAATTCCAGATCGGGAAAATTGAGATGGTTGCCAATACCGGAACGTATGTGGATTGTCCTTTCCACCGGTATCCGGATGGTGATGACCTCAGCCAGGTGGAATTAAAAAGATTTGTCAGCCTTCCGGGCGTTGTCGTACGCGCAGGTTACGAGAAGGGAATTGCCGTTGGCCGGGAGTATTTTGAGAGCGTGGAAGTGGGAGGGAAGGCGGTGCTGGTGAACACAAACTGGAGCAAGTTCTGGCGCACGGATGCATATTTTGAAAATCATCCTTTCCTGACGGAAGAGGCTGCTGTTTTCCTTCGCGACAAAGGCGCGGCCCTCGTCGGAATAGATTCACACAACATCGACGACACGCGGGGAAAACGCCGGCCCGCGCATACAATTTTGCTTCGGGCCGGCATCCTGATCTGCGAGCACATGTGTAACCTCGATCAGCTTCCGGACGCAGGCTTTCGCTTCAGTGCCGTGCCGCCAAAGTTCAAGGGTGTCGGCACATTTCCAGTGAGGGCGTATGCGGAAGTCTTCTGATTGGACAATAGCGCTGACGCGGTGTGGCTGACGGTTTTCGAGCCATGGTCCCAAAATCCACCGTCCAGCGATAGACCGTTACCGATCCGAATACGCGGAAGGCTGCCACGAATGCACCAATTTTCACGAATGGTTCGGATTCAGGTATTCCTGACGTATCTGCCAGGGAGTGGCCAACGGCTTTGGCCCTGCTCGGGCATTCGTGCTTCCCGGCCACTCCAGCTTTTGGTTGATGCCGCAAACGGGGGAATTGATTTTTACAGCAATATGTACGTATATTTGTTTTACAATTTGTATACAAATGGAAAAACAATATTTGGGAGAGTTTGAGGAATTGGTATTAACCATGGTAGGGGTGTTGAGAGAGGAGGTGTACGGCAATGCCATAGTGGCGGAAATAAAAGAGAGAATGGATCGCGATGTGAATCTCAGTGCCGTTCATATTACGCTTTATCGGCTGGAGGACAAAGGCTATGTCACCTCGTCAATGGGAGGAGCCACAGCTAAACGCGGAGGCAGGAGGAAGCGCATTTTTACAATTACCAACGCAGGCCTCAGCATGCTCCATGCTTTACAGGAAAAAAGAATGGAGTTATGGAAGCTTTTACCGCAACTGAAGTATATCACTGCGTGAAAGATCATCCACAGCCGCCACAGTGGGCCATTGATTTTCTGGAATGGTTTTGCCCCACACCGTTTTTTGAAGGGGTGCTTGGTGATCTGTTGGAGCAATTTCACTACGACACAGAGGTGCACGGGAGCAAAAAGAGCAGAAGGCTGTTTATCTGGAATGTTATACGGTTTTTCAGACCGGGTATTATCCTTAGAAACACGTTTAGACCGAAAATAATCAACACAATTATGTTGTCCAGTTACTTTAAAATTGCCATGCGCAACATCAGGAAAAGGAAAATGTATTCCTTTATTAATGCCTTTGGTCTCAGTATCGGTATTGCTTTCTGCATTCTAATATATCTGTTTATCCGGGATGAGAAGAGCTTTGATCAGTTTCATGTTAATAAAGAGCATATCTTTCGCATCGACGCAAAAAGCTATAATACCTGGAACCCTGACCCAGACAACGTGTACCGCCACTCGGCCTACCTGCAAACCGGGCTGATGCAGGCGCTGAAAGACGAACTTCCAGAAGTGGTGATGGGCACGAGGTTCAACTCCGGGGACGAAGGCATCTTCAGGTATGGCAATAAAATCTTTACAGAAAAGCTCACGTATGTGGATAAGGACTTCTTCAAAATGTTTTCTTTTCCACTTATCGAGGGAAATGCCGATAAACTTTTTGATGGAAAAAATGAAGCGGTGATCACACCTGAAATAGCCCGGAAATATTTTGGTAACGAAGACCCTATCGGCAAGACGATTGAGATTGATATGGAAGGTAATGCCGCTTATACCGTGACGGGCATCATTGAAAAGGCGCCGGCAAACTCAAGCTTGAATTATGATGTGCTTATCCCGCAGCAGAACAGGCCTTATTATGACGCCAATGTAAATCAATGGGGGAATTACTCGACTCCAACTTTCGTACAGTTAGCCCCTGGAGCAGACCTGGCACAGTTTAGGTCTAACCTGGAAAAGATTGTTGAAAAGTATGTGGGAGAGAACGTGAAGCAGGGGAGACCTGGCAACGTACCGGATCATGTCAAAATGCTGGAACTGGAGTTTACGAATCTCCCCGATATTCACCTAAATACGTTGGTGAGCTGGGATAAGGTGAGTGATCCCCAGTATTCGCTGATACTCGGTGGTATTGCCCTGCTGATACTATTGATCGCTTGTATCAACTATATCTCGCTGGCGCTTACTACTTCCACAGCAAGAAAGACTGAAGTGGGCATACGTAAGGCGATTGGAGCACAGAAAGGCCAATTGGCGTCTCAGTTTGGATTCGAATCAATTGCCCTTGCGCTTATTTCCATGGTCATTGCCCTGGGGCTGGTAATATTATTTCTTCCATCCTTTAATGAGTTCACCAATAAAGCGATTCGGCTCTCGCCTGCTAATCTTCACGGATTAGCGGCCATCAGTTTTGGGACCTCTTTGTTGGTGGGGATTATTGCGGGAAGCTATCCGGCATTTTTCCTTTCCTCGTTC
>DASVOT010000147.1:0-2733 GCA_036383235.1 Chryseosolibacter sp. | reverse complement strand
TTGATTTTGGCGACGGGGATGCAAAATTCGGTGGCTGAGCCTGTCGAAGCCCAAGATTTGAGATGAACCGGCAACATGAGGAGGCGGCCGGGGATTAAAAAAAAGAACCACAAGTTGTCTTGCGGTTCTTCGCGTCGCGGGGCAGTATCAACGGTATGGCTATTTGTAATGCGAGGGGTTTTCATCCTGCCACTCATTGATTCCATCGCGGATGCGGTTCCGGAATGTAAGTGTATCGCTGGCATAGCAGGTGTTTCCGTTGGCATTAACATATTTGTAGCTCAGGAAGATCTTCCGGTCCTGCAACAGCTTGGGCTGATTAAACACGCTGGCGCCGTCGGGCTCGACCTGGAAGGTGGCGCCCGGCACCGCGCTCACCTGGATGTCTCCGCCATTGACGGTGAGCTTCATCTCGGGTTTACCGGAGCTGGAGATATCGCTGACACCGTCGATAGTCAGGGCGAAAGGCTCGACGGTTGACAGCCTCCAGACCTTTGCTTCCGGAGACGGAATGGTCGTGTAATATAAGATGGTATCAACGGGAGTACCGGAAGGGTCCTTTTCGATCGTCACCCCTCCGTGCCAGTAGTTACCGAACAGCATGCTTTCATATTTCAATCCGATGACGGCATAATCTTTCGTGGCGATGACCGAGTCGGCGTCGGCCTCGCTGCTGACGATGCGGATGGGCATCGCATAGGTGGCCGTCAGCGTTTCAGGATCCGAAAGGAATGCGACCGAATCGGGAGTCAGCGTAACCGTGCCGGAATGCTCCCCTTTTTTGATGACCATTTGGGTGGCGTCAGAAAGCGTATAATAGTCTGACGGCAGCAACTTCAGCTCGGCGCCCACCGAGTTTTTGATGTAGGTCGAGGAAGAGCCCTGCATCATCGCGTACGTCGCCGGTGAGATCAGGGAGTTGTCAAGCTGGTATTTGACAATCCGGTCTCTTGTGTTTTCCCTTACCCCACCCAGGGCTACGCCGAAGTTGATCTTCATTCCTTCTCCGACCACGAACGTGCGGACGTCGATCTGGTATGGAAAATAAATTGCATCATACTCGTAGTCGAGGATGTAGTCGTCGTAGCAGGCGCCCAGACCAACTCCGAAGATTAATAACATCAATATTTTTTTCATATAAGAGTTCCTTTAAGATGATTTATTGCCACGACGCCCATCCTTCGTTCTGGACCAGTTTATCCATCCGCAGGATCTCGTCATACGGCACGGGAAGATAGGGGGAATTGAATTGTCGTTTTTCCACTTCGTTTGTGAGATCGTAGGTAAAGGTGCCGTCGGGGTTCTGCGTGATCTTTGCTCCATGGACGGGTTTACTCATCTCTTCAAGCGTGGTGGACCACCGTTGCATGTCGTAGAACCTGAGGCCTTCAAAGCAAGTCTCAATCCTTCTTTCGTTTTTGACGAATTCATCAAACACCGCCTGCCCTCCTGCCGCGACTTCATCCAGGTATGGATCCGTGGCGAAGCCCGCGGCCCCATCGTACGTTTTACGGGCGCGCAGGTATTTCATGGCATCTTTCGCGGAGATCCCGTAGGTGCCGGCATCCAGCGGGCCGACCACATGATTGGCAGCCTCCGCGAACGCAAGGACCATGTGCGCCCAGCGGAAGTAGAACTTGGAGTGCGGCTGCCGGTTGATCGAACCATCGGACCAGTTCAGTCCCATGAAGACCATTTTCTTAATGTGGTAGTTTGTCCGGCTGTTCTGCGAGGAGGCGCCGGCCGCGTCTTTGCCGCCTTCCCAGTTTTCGAAAGTATACATCACCGCGCCGGTATTGTTCCTTTTTGCCTGAGCGGTGTTATACCAGATGACGCTGTAAAACCGGGGATCGCGATCTTTATAAGGATTGGCCGGGTCGTAGCCGCTCCGCGAATCCGTAATCGGATATCCATTTTTCATAGGGAACGCGTCCACCAGCTCCTGGGTGGGCCCCATGGTTCCGTTGCCCTGGAACCCTCCGGGATAGAACATCCGCTCCATGGCATCGTTGGCGTTATTGTATCGCGATGACCACACGATGCCCGGGAAATTGGGGTTCACCCAGTTAACACCATCAAGGGTATTAAAGCCCTTGGACACATTATCTACCGTCAGCTTGAAGTCCATGACCTCTTTCGCAAATTTCGCTGCATTGTCCCACCGCGACATGTCGTTTTCAGGGTTGAACCGCGGGCTCGCCCATGTCAGGTACATCATCGCTTTTATGGCGCGGGTGGTGATGCCGTCGATGCGACCGAAATAACGGCCGCCCGCATACGCCCTGTCGCCGACATCCGGCACCAGGAAATCGCGGTGCGCAATCGGAAGATAACGGTAGGCTGAGTCGCAATCGGCCACAATCTGCCGCACGCATTCCTCATAGGTATTCCGGGGAAGGTCGATCTTCTCCGTGATGTCGAGCGGCGCGTTGATGATCGGGAAACCGAGCATCTGCCCGTCCATGCCCTTGCCCCCGAATTTCTGCAGAAGATCCCACTCGAACCACGCGCGTAAGCCGAAGGCTTCGCCCAACAACCGGTTTCGAACGAGCGTGTCAAGGTGCGGGTCAATAAGGAATCGCGTGTTATAGCCTTTCCGGTCCTCGAGGAACATGTTCAACAGGCGTATAGCCTTGTAGTCACGATCCCAATAGGTGCGGAATGGATCCTGCCCGGTGGTCAGGGCGCCGACCGCCAGCTGACGAAGCGGATCCGTCGTGCTCGTGCGCACGG
>DASVOT010000146.1:0-2556 GCA_036383235.1 Chryseosolibacter sp. | reverse complement strand
CAAAAAGGGAAGTGGAGGAAGCCGGCGGCAGGGCGCTGATCTTTCCCATCGACGTCGCTGACCCGGAAGCGGTGGAAAGGGCCGCCACAGAAACGGAGGAGAAGCTGGGGCCGGTGGATGTGTGGGTGAATAACGCCATGAACAGTGTATTCTCGCCTGTAAAAGAGATGACGGCACAGGAGTACAAAAGGGTGACGGAAGTAACTTACCTCGGCCAGGTGTACGGAACGCTCAGCGCCTTGCGCAGAATGCTTCCACGCGACAGAGGCTCCATTATATTTGTGGGATCGGCCCTTGCCTACAGGGGAATCCCCCTCCAGTCCGCTTACTGTGCCTCGAAGCACGCAGTGGAAGGTTTTTACGATTCGTTGCGAACGGAGCTGCTGCACGACGGAAGCAACGTGAAGATATCGATGGTGCAATTGCCCGCGATGAACACGACGCAGTTCAAGTTTGTCAAGACGCGGCTGCCGTTCAAGCCGCGTCCCATGGGAACAATCTATGAACCGGAGATCGCCGCGGGCGCCATCGAATTCTCCTCCAGGCACCCGCGCCGCGAATATTATGTGGGCTGGCCAACGGTCAAGGCGATCGTGGGAAACAAGATCGCTCCCTGGTATGCCGACATGGTCCTGTCGCGAAATGGATACAAAGGCCAGATGACCTCCGAACCCGAAGATCCCGATCGGAAAAATAACTTGTGGGAGCCCCTGCCCGGCGATCATGGCGCCCATGGAAGATTTGGCGAGCAGGCGAAAACATTCGACATCGTCACATGGACAAGTCTTCACAAACGAGCGCTGGCGGCATCACTGGCGTTGCTCGGCGCATTCGTTTTCCTCGCAAAGTCCGTGTAACCCGAAACGACAGATCGGTTGCTTCCCGGATAACAGTCGTCAACGGCGGAAGCGACCTCTGCTTTGTTTTCCTATTGCGACAGGACGGCACGGCATTTTTCATTTCCGGGTTCATCTATGAAAAAGAGCTGCGTTATCGTCGGGGCACTCGCTTTGATTTTCCTGGCCACAGGGTGCTACAGAATGCGAACTTCGCATGGAGGAGGTGAGATCAAGACGGCGACTGCACGAAAAGTCAGGGCGCTGGATATTGCGCTGCATCCGGGTTACAGCATCGCGGCGGTGGCCAGTGGTCTGACGTTCCCCACCGCTGTTGACTTCGACGACAACGGTGACCTTTATGTTCTTGAAGCCGGCTACGCATACGGTGAGGTCTGGACCACACCGGCCTTGAAACGCATCGAGAAAGACGGTAGCACAACCACGATCGCCACGGGAGAAAAAAACGGCCCATGGACCGGGCTGACGTTTTTCAACGGATACTTCTATGTGTCGGAAGGCGGCGAGGCGGAGGGAGGCCGCATCCTGCGGATATCAAAAGAGGGAGATACTAAGGTGCTCGTCAGTGATCTTCCCAGCGTCGGTGACCATCATACAAACGGACCCGTCATCAAAGACGGTTACATTTATTTTGGTCAGGGAACAGCGACCAACTCGGCCGTAGTAGGTGAAGACAACGCCAGTTTCGGATGGCTGAAAAGAAAAAGAGAGTTTCACGATATTCCGTGTAAGGATCTCGTGCTCGCGGGCGAGAACTATGAATCGTCAGACGTTTTCGGTGGCGATCCGAAGGCAAAGATTTCAACAGGAGCGTTTTCGCCATTCGGGGAAACGACGAGCGACGGCCAAGTGATCAAAGGACAAACTCCTTGTACGGGATCCATCCTTCGCATTCCCATAGCCGGCGGTAAAGCGGAAATGGTAGCCTGGGGTTTAAGGAATCCATTCGGACTGGCGATCGCGCCTGACGGAAAAATATACACGACGGAAAATGCTTTTGACGATCGTGGAAGCAGGCCGGTCTGGGGAGCCGGAGATGTGCTTTGGGAAGTTGAGAATGATAAGTGGTATGGATGGCCTGATTTTTCGGCGGCGGCATCCATCGTCAACCGGGAGGAATTCCGGCCCCCCGCACGCAACCGGGTGAAAGCGCTCTTAAAGATGTATCCCGGAAATCCACCGACGCCGGTGGCAATTTTCGCCGTGCACTCGTCGGCGAGTGGTTTCGATTTTTCACGGAATGCTCAATTCGGGTTTGCCGGACAAGCATTTGTTGCACAGTTCGGAGACATGGCCCCGGGTGTGGGCAAAGTGCTGAGCCCTGTAGGATTTAAAATTGTTCGGGTGGATGTGAGGACGGGCACCGTCCGTGACTTTGCCGTCAACAGGGGAAAGCGAAACGGCCCTGCGAGCTGGCTCAAAACAGGCGGCCTGGAGCGGCCGGTGTCAGCGCGATTCAACCGCGCCGGAGATGAGCTTTACATCGTCGACTTCGGCGTGCTGCGAATGGAGAAAGAAAAGAGTCACCCTGTCGCAAAGACAGGAGTAATCTGGAAAATCGTCAAAAATGAAACGGCGAAATAAAAGATATTTCCCGGCATGTGTCCTTTTGATCACCTCGGCAACGCTGGTAGCATGTGTCAGCAGGAAGAGTGAACCGGTAAAGCACCGGCAGTTCACCGCCTCCGAGGTTCGCAGT
>DASVOT010000145.1:0-2847 GCA_036383235.1 Chryseosolibacter sp. | reverse complement strand
AAAGGCTTTAAAGATTTCGGATCCAATACCAACATCGTTTTTAACGGAACATTTTTCAGTAATTCTTATTTCCCGGGCATCGGGTACAATCCGGGCGTTGAGCTGGTCGAAGATGACGACCGGCGTAGGGAAGGGCTGCCGGTGAAAGAACGGATGCGCGAGGCAGACGACCTTTCCGCGAAACAGGTGAACGCTTTCGGGGATGATGCCGACCGCATCCGGCTCGAGATCGTCGTCGGCACAGAGCGCGATCAGATTGCCATCGCGCCCGGAGCCCTCCGGAAGGAATGGGTTGAAGGCGACCGGAAATACTTTCAGTATAAAACGGATCGCCCCATTGCGAACGCTTACTCGATCGTGTCCGGGCGCTATGCTGTCAGACGGGACAAGTGGCGTGACGTGGAGCTCGAAATATATTACCGGCCGGGTCATGAATATAACCTTGACCGGATGATGGATGCGATGAAGGATGGACTGCAGTACAACACTGAGAATTTCAGCGCCTATCAATTCAGACAGCTGCGCATCGTGGAATTTCCCCGGTATGAGACGTTTGCGCCGTCATTTGCTAACACGATACCGTTTTCGGAAGGAGTGGGCTTCATACTGAAGGTCGCCAACCCTGCCAAAGACCTCGATGTGCCCTATTATCTCACGCTGCACGAGGTGGCGCATCAGTGGTGGGGGCATCAGGTAATGGCTGCCGACGTAAAGGGAAGCGCCATGCTCTCGGAAAGTATGTGTCAGTATTCGGCGATGATGGTGATGAAGAAAAAATTCCCACCCGAAATAGTGGAGCGGTACCTGAAGTACGAGCTCGACTCGTATTTGTCTGGCAGGGCAAGCGAGCGCAAGAAAGAGCAGCCTCTGCAATCTGTGGAGGCTCAGACTTATATTGACTATAACAAGGCTTCCCTCGTGTTTTACACGCTGCAGGATTATATCGGGGAAGAGAAATTGAACTCAGCCTTCAGGAAGTATAATGAAATGTGGCGGTTTAAGGACGCGCCGTACCCTGGCTCCCTGGACCTTTTAACAAACATCCGCGAAGTGACTCCCGATTCCCTTCAGTATCTCATCCACGACCTGTTCGAGACGATCACCTTGTTTGAGAATAAAGCTGAGCGCGCCGTTTACACGCAGACCGCCGACGGTCAATTCGAGCTGACCCTGTCTGTCACCTGCGAGAAGATCAGGTCCGACAGCCTCGGCAATGAAGTCTTTGCTACCCTCAACGATTGGATCGACGTCGGAGTCTACAGCCGGGATGACAAGGGAAATGACAAGCTCGTCTATCTTCAGAAACGGAAAATCGCCGCAAAGGACAACGCCTTTGTGATCACGCTTGGCGAACGACCCGCAAAAGCCGGTATCGACCCGCTTCACAAACTAATTGACCGGCACTCCGGCGACAACACGGTCGCGGCGACGGAAATCATCGATATCGCCAACATCCCCCTTGGCAATTAAGCGGAAAGCCCGGTAAGGTTCGGGAAAGAATTTTTATTTCACGTTCCTGAAAACAGTTCGGTTGCCCGCCAATATCCCGTGCAACAGCGGATCATCCTGTCAATCCGCCACTGGTACCGGTAGCATTGTAATTCTAAGGGAAAGGAAATAATTTGTCGCACGAACTTTCGCCGTACGATGAGAATCCTGCTTTTTCTGTTCCTTGCGCTCCCCTCATTCGTGATGGCGCAAAATCCGCCGAACACCGAGCTGCACATCCGCAAGACTCATGACGCGATCGTGCTCGATGGCAAGCTGGATGAGCCCGCGTGGAGTGAAGCGCAGGTGGCAGACAACTGGTTCCTGAACTACCCCGTCGACACCATACCCTCGCCGTTCCAGACGGAAGCGAGAGTCACATTCAACGACGAGTTCTTTTACGTCTCCTTCGTGTGCTACGACGATGAAAGCCCCGACCTCATCAATTCGCTGCGGCGGGACTTCGACTTCCCCTTGAATGATAACGTGGGCGTGAACCTCGGACCCTTTAACGACGGACTCAACGGCTTCTTCTTCAGCATCACCCCCGCGGGCGTGCAACGCGAGGGCATCATTTCAGGAGGAGGATCCGGCGGACCGGATGCCTTCAACTCCATCTGGGATAACAAATGGTACTCGCACGTCGAGCGGTACCCCGACCGTTGGATCGTCGAAGCGGCGATTCCCTGGAAAAGCCTGAGGTATAAGGGCGGACTGAGGGAATGGAATATCCTGTTCGACCGCTCCGACAAGAAACGGAACCTCCGCTCTTCCTGGATCCGCACGCCCATCCAGTTCAGCACCGGGATGTTCGCCTACTCCGGAAAACTTATCTGGGATGAACCCGTTCCGCCCGCGCGCGCCAACATATCCATCATTCCTTATGTCGCGGGCATTATTTCACGCGACGCCATGGACGCGGAGAAAAGAAATTCATCCGAATTGCAGGCAGGCTTCGACGCCAAAGTCGGGATTACGCCTTCGCTGAACCTTGACCTTACCTTCAACCCGGATTTCTCGCAGGTGGAAGTCGACCAGCAGGTGATCAACCTCACGCGTTTTGAATTCCAGTTTCCCGAGCTGCGCCAATTCTTCCTTGAAAACAGCGATCTGTTCACCCGCGCCGGATTGCCGGAAGCGCGGTCTTTTTTCTCAAGGAGGATCGGCCTCGTCAGAGACTCCAGCGGCCTGTACCAGAAAGTACCCATTACCTATGGCGCGCGCCTCAGCGGTTCCCTGAGCCGGAAGTGGCGCATGAGTGTCATGAACATGCAGACGAAGAAAGACCTGTCCCTGGGGCTGCCCGCGCAAAACTATACCGTGGCCACCCTGCAGCGAAACTTCTGGCGCCAGTCCAGC
>DASVOT010000144.1:0-1686 GCA_036383235.1 Chryseosolibacter sp. | reverse complement strand
GTGGAAGCGTACCGCCTGATCGGGTATGAGAACAGGTTACTGGAGAACCGTGATTTTGAAGACGATAAGAAAGACGCCGGCGAGATCAGCATCGGACAGAACGTCACCGCCCTGTATGAAATTAAGCCGGCCGCGAATGCGATCGCTTTCAGAACAAATCCGGCGTTCACCATCCAGTTCCGCTACAAGCTGCCGGACGCAGACACCAGCGTACCGCTGTCGCTGAAAGTCTTTGACGCCGGTTTCTCCTTCGAAGCCTCCAGCGAATCCATGCGCTTCACCTCCAGTGTCGCAGCATTTGGAATGCTGTTGCGCAATTCGAAATACAAGGGGACTGTCACGTATGATCAGATCCTTCAATGGACGGCCGGAGCCATGACCTTCGATCCGTTCAACCGCAGGGCAGCGTTCGGAAATATCGTCAGGAGGGCAAGCTTGTTAAGCGGGACCTGACCGGCATGGCGTGGCGGTCAGTGCATCCGATCGCCCCTGACTTCCAGGGATCCCACGATCGCTGCCTCCGCCTGCAGCCATTCACTCCAGCGCCGCATTACTATATCCTCCGGATTGTAGAGCTTTGCAAGGCGCAGGAAGTTCTTATAATGCCCCGCCTCCGACACCATGAGCTCATAATAGAACTCCGACAACCCGGGGTCTGGGATGTTCCTGGCAAGCAGGCGAAAGCGCTCGCAGCTTCTCGCTTCGATGAGCGCATTCATCAGCAGCTTCTCCATGAGCAGTTGCTCGCGCGAGCCTCCTTTTTTGACGACCTTCTGCAGCTTCTCCACGTATTCATCCTTGCGCTGGAAGCCGAGGCTGAAACCGCGTTTCTTCAACTGTTCCAGCACTCTTTCAAAGTGCGACCATTCTTCCGCCACCACCGGTGTGAGTCTCTCGATCAATTCCTGTTTGTCAGGAAACTGCACAATGAGGGAAATACAGGAAGAGGCAGCCTTCTGTTCGCAGTAAGCGTGGTCGGTGAGGATGTCGCCGATGTTCTTCTCCGCGATGTTTACCCATCGGGGATCGGTGGGAAGCTCGAGCCCCAGAACAAACTTTTCATGCGCTGCCATAATCAATCGTAGAAAGACCAGTCGAATCCGAAATCGACGATGTTCCGCTGTCCGGGATAATAGGGTGTGGGAAAGTATCCCCTCTTCCAGACAAGCTGCATCACATTGTTATATTTAAAGAATATCCGTGCCCTTTTTATTTTCGCATTGAAGAAGAGGTCCACCAGGGGGAAGGCGGGTGACTCAAACTGATCCTGGTTATAAAACTGCTGGATCGCCGGATCGTAGCCCGGAGCGAAATAGGCCGATTTCCAGTTCAGGTCGACGCCGGCGTGCATGTCAAGGTTCCCGTCGAAAAAGATGTTGGCGTAGGAGAGCTGCGAATTCACGAACAACTCGGGTACCCGGATCGCATCGTCCGCGTTTTCCAGGAAGAGCGTGTAAATGGCCTGGTTGCTGAAGGTGACGTGCCTGAAAAATGTCAGTGCAAAACGAACCTCGGGGCTGGCGATGATCTGGTTGCCGTCTGACTGAACCGGGAACACCTGCTGAACGGTGTCCACGGTCGTCATCCGGTCGAAGAACACATACTTTCGGAGACGCGTAAAGGTGAGGCCCGGCGAGAGGCTGATCACTTTGTTCTTGTAATGCAGATAGCCATTGAGTTGCGTAA
>DASVOT010000143.1:0-5231 GCA_036383235.1 Chryseosolibacter sp. | reverse complement strand
CCTTGTGGAGAACTATAATTTCGATCCGGGAAACAAGTGCAATCCTCATAGTTGGTCGGGCAAAGGGAGATGGTCGCCCTGCTGTTACACGAACGATCACAAGCGGGCGAAGTGCATGTGGGATAAGCCCATGGAAATTGCTGAATACGCAAGCCCCGGATATGAGATCGCCTACTACAGTTCAGCGGGGGCGAATGCTGAAGAAGGGTTGGAGGGCTGGAAGAAGAGCCCTTCCCACAATCCGCTCATGATCAATGAAGGCATGTGGTCAAAGGTGACCTGGAACGCAATCGGGATCGGCATCTACAAACAATACGGCGTGGTGTGGTTCGGAGAACTTGAAGATCCGTCCGAGCTCCCGGAATGCGCCAATCCCTAATACTTTTCGTCCTCGCTGGGAAACGATTTTGATTTCACGTCGGAAACGTAATTCTTCACCGCGCCGGTGATCACCGAATCAAGGTCGGCATATCTCCTGAGAAACCGGGGTTTGAATTCCTTGCTGATACCGAGCATATCCTGCATGACGAGCACCTGGCCGTCGGTGTCGGGCCCTGCGCCTATCCCGATGGTGGGGATGTTGACAGAAGCGGAAACTTTCCTGGCAAGCTCCGCCGGAATTTTTTCCAGCACGATGGCAAAGCATCCGCATTTGGCAAGCAGCTTGGCGTCATCCACCAGCTTCAAGGCTTCCTCTTCTTCTCTTGCCCGCACGGTATAGGTACCGAACTTATAGATTGACTGCGGCGTGAGTCCCAGGTGTCCCATGACCGGAATACCGGCGCTGAGGATTCGTTCAACCGACTCCTTCACTTCGCGTCCCCCTTCCAGCTTCACCGCATGCGCACCCGCTTCCTTCATGATGCGGATGGCCGAACGCAGCGCTTCCCCCGAGCTTCCCTGGTAGGTTCCGAAGGGCAGGTCCACAACGACCAGAGCGCGTTTCACGGCGCGCACCACGGAAGCGGCGTGATAGATCATCTGATCAAGCGTAATGGGCAGCGTTGTCTCATGCCCGGCCATAACGTTCGAGGCTGAATCGCCTACCAGGATCACATCCACCATTGCCGCGTCGATGATCTTTGCCATGCTGAAATCGTACGCCGTCAGCATGGCGATCTTCTCACCGCGGTTCTTCATTTCCTGAAGCTGGTGGGTGGTTATTTTTTTCGGTTCCTGTTTGTGGACTGACATGAAGGCTGATGGTTTGTTCTGCTATCGCACGTAAACGGCGGTCTCTTTCCCAAGAATTACTTCCACATGATCACGTATGGTGGTGGCGAGCTGGTAGCCTGTATACTGGGGATAAATCGGGAATAGCGTGTGACTCCGGTTTACAAGGACAGCCGTCTCGATTTTCTTTACCTCGATGTTGAGAAAGGGTTTCAGGCCGTAGGCAAAGGTCCGTCCTGTGTTCAGCACATCGTCTACGAGGATGATGCATTTCTTCTGCAGGTCTTTCACATTGCAATCGAGCGTTACTTCGCCCTGTTGCGGGGCGAATTTGTCGAGAGCGACTTTGACAAGCAAAGCCTTGAGGGGTGAGATGGATTCGATTTCCCTGATCAGCAATTTGGCAAGCGTATATCCCTGTCCCTCGATTCCCGCCATCACGATGATCTTCTCGTTGAAATTATGTTCATAAATCTCATAGGCCATCCGCCGGATCTTTTGTTTGACCTGGACTGCATCGAGAATTAGACTCCTTTCTGACACCATAATCAAGCGGGTATAGGCAGCGACTTACTATCCTTAAAAGTAGAGAGGATAACCATCGACTGCAGGCTGTCAACCACATCGATATTTGAAACTCTCTCGAGCATCAGCTGCTGGTAAGCGGCGATATCGACACACACAATCTTCAGTATGAAATCCGCGGCGCCGGTCACGTGGTGGCATTCAACAATTTCCGGGATTCTCTTTATGGCCTGGATAAATTTTTCGATGTTCTCCCTGTTATGACCTTTGAGCGAGGCCATTACAAAGGTGCTGACACCCAGGCCCACGCTTCCGGGCTCAATCACCGCGTGATAGCTGCGTATCACCCCAGAGGTTTCCAGCTTGTTCACGCGCTCAAGCGTGGGCGCCGGTGAGAGTCCGATCTCCTTGGCGAGTTGCGCGTTTGTGATATTCGAATTGGCCTGCAGAATTTCGAGTATTTTTTTGTCGGTTGCATCCAGTTTTATGTTCGGTTTCATAGTAAGAATTGTGTCTGACTGTTCATAGCTGGCGTTTCGGAAAATGGGCTTGCAGCTATTATATAGCGCGCTCCTTCCAAGTCGCCAAATTTTATTTGGGCAAAAATAATCGAAAAACCCAGTTCTTAATGATTATGGAACAAAGAATTACGGTTTGCCCGAAACGGCGATCCGCTGGCTTTTTTTGATGTTTCCGTCGTCAACCACGAGGTTATAAATGCCATCCTCAAGGCCGCTGAGGTCAAGTACCCGGTTATTTAAGCCCGCCGCGCCTGCTGACAGAAGGTTTAGGATACGGCGGCCCAGAACGTCGGTGACGGAAACGCGGACGTCGCCCTTCGCGGCCGCGATCCATTCAAGAGTCAGCGATCCGCTGGTTGGATTGGGGAAAGCCGGAAACACGAACAGGGAATTGTCAATCTCCCTGCACATCCGGTTCCCTTCCGGATGAACATCTCCGGGAACATCGATAGAAGCGCAGAGATACCGGGCGGTTCCAAGGTCGGCAATCCCGCTGTTCAAAACATAGTTGTGCATCGAAGCCGGGGGTATGGCTTCGCTAACCACCTGCTGCAGTTTTACGACTCCGTCGAAGTCGAGCAGGACGGGAAGATCCTTCATGATAGTGTTCCCTTTGTTATGGATGGTGACAATAAGTTTCATGGAGCCATCTGCATTGGTTGCAAGGGTGACCAGTTCGATATCGGCATCTGGCAAGGGCGAAACGGTTGTGATTGAGCCACTGAATGTATCTTCGCATCCCGCCTGGTTTCGCGCAGTCAATTCCACGTCATACGAGCCGGGGCCTGTAAAAGTGTGCAGCGGAGTTTCCTCCTTCGAAGTGTCATTATCATTAAATTTCCACAGGTACTCCGTTGCATTAGCCGATGTGTTTATAAAACGAACGTCCAGCGGATAGGCGCCGGAGGACGGGTCAGCCGAAAATCCGGCCACCGGCGGCGGCAGGACCTCCACAATTTTGCTTACCAGATAGGTGCACCCGGATTCTGCCGTCACCTTCAGCACGATCGACTGGTTTCCCTGTGCGCTGAAAACATGCTTCAAGGGCGAGCCCGTAAAAGTCTCGCCGGAAGGCAAGGTCCATTCGCGAGATACTACTGCGTCCGCTCCTGCGGTAATGTCGGTAAGAACGGCCTCCTGGCCCACGCAGTTTTTGACGGACGTAAAATCAGGGGTCAGCGGTGCCGGCACATGTATGACTTTCCTCACGGAGGACAAACACCCATTCATGCCCGTTACCTCCAGGAGCAGGGAATAGTCGCCGGACGATCTGAACGTGTGAACGGGCGCAGCGATGGTATAATAAGAAGTACCGATTTCCCAGTACCAGGCATCGATGTCCGTTCCGGTGGCGGAAAAGTTGACAGCAACGTCATCACAGGCCGGAGTGGAGAGATAGCCCGCCGAGGGAGACAGGTAAATGGGAATGTCGTTTTGAAAAATGTCAGAGCATCCGAAGTTGGTAGTTGCGGATAATGTAACGGGATACGAGGCGGCATCGGCAAAAACGTGTTCAGGGTCCTTTCGGTCGTCGGTGCCTGTTGCTTTCGGATCATGGAAATCCCACAACCATGCGGCAATCTCTTCGCCCGCGGGCGCTGTGCTTTGGTTGACGAACAACACGGGAGCACCTGAGCAGGTATTGGGCGGCCCCTCCGCCATAAAGCTGACCATGGGCTTTCCATGAACCGCGATGATTTTCGTTTCTTTATTCTGGCAGCCGATTGCGCTGGTGGCCGTGAGGGAGACTGCATAATCGCCGGAAGTGCTGAACACCCGATCCGGGTTTGGGATTGTCGAGGTCTGGCTGTTGCCGAAATCCCAGAGATATCCATCGACAGGGTCAGCCACGAGGCTTTGGAATGAAAACGTTTCGTCTTCGCTTGTACCCGCATTGGAAAAATCGACGATGGGACCGGTCTCAACGGTGGAAGTCGTCTTGGTTATTTCATTTGAGCAGCCGGGGATGGCGGTAATGAGTTTGATGTCTTTCGGTCCGGTGGTTGTAAAGGTGTATTCAAGATCGCGATTCATGCCCGCGGGTGTGTTATCGACGAGCCATTGATAGGAGAGGTTGCCGTCGTAGATGTCGGGGGTAGTGGTGGAAAACTGGAATTGATTATTAGTGCAAAGAAGGCCTCCCGGCAGAGAAAAATCGGAGACCGGTTGCGGGTAAATTCTCACGTCGGAAGCGTAAATATTTTCACATCCATTGGCTGCCGTCGCCTTTAGCCCGACGCTGTAAATTCCCGCGTCGGCATACTGATGGGCCGGAGCGGGGTCGGAAGCCTGTGTCAGATCACCAAAACTCCATTCATAGGCAGTAAGGTCTCCGGAACTGTTCTGAACAACAAAATCAACATCGCTGTTGACACAAATATTTGAACTGGTGAAAGATAAGTCTGGTGCGAGGCTCGAAGAGACGACAACTTCCGCTGCTTTCGAAGCCGTATATCCGCCGTTAAAGGTTTTTAGCTCCACCATTTTACTTCCTGGGCTTGAATATTTTATCAGAGGAGGGTTTTCGCCCGAAAAGAATGGGATCGAACAGTCGCAGGCGGATTCAAATGTCAACAGTCTCAGTGAGGTGTTTGTGGTGCCCAGCGTTTGGACGTATGTTTTTCCGCCTGACCTGAATGTTTCAATCCCCCCGGCGACAGGCAGTGACGGGTACGAGACGACTTCGGGAGGGTTCCCGGGATCTAAATCATGAAAATTCAAGACCGCTACAGATAAGGATTCATTGCTGACCACCGCGTAAAAAAAATTGCCTTCCTGAATAACTTTTATGAAATAGGGTTTGGAAACTTGCGGGAATGTGTAGGTGCCCTCCACGCTTGGGGCGGATAAAATGTCGGTACCAAAATTAAGTTGCGAAATAGAGTTTCCATTATAGGATGTGACAAGCATGATAAGCTCCCCCTGCAAATTTGTGGTGATGTCCATCCCCAACGGGTTTCCGAATCCTGTGAGGCTTCCCGAATCAACGATGTCGCTTGCCGTAACAGAGTT
>DASVOT010000142.1:0-4635 GCA_036383235.1 Chryseosolibacter sp. | reverse complement strand
GCTGTTCAGGGGTCACGTCTGTGAATTTGACCCCATGTTTGCCGGAATCGTTTCTCAGGATAAAGCTCCTGGGAATATATCCGTAGTCGCCGGGGACGAGCCTTCCCCCGACAAAAAGATCCAGGTCGCCATCGCGGTCATAGTCTGCGGCGGTCACGCAACTCCCACTGGTAGATTCGGCCGGCAACGCATCCACTGCCTTTGTGAACCGGCCTTTGCCATTGTTGATGTACAGGCGGTCCTGGTAGAACGGCGCGCTCGCGACAAATTCGCTTCCTCCGCTGACCACATACAGGTCTTCATCTCCGTCTGAATCCGCATCAAAGAACAGGGATTCACTGTCTTCAAAAATGGAGTCCGACTCCCAGGGCTGATCGAATGTGCGATGAAAAGTGCCATCGTTGTCACCGAGGTAAAGGGCGCCCGCCTGTCCGACAGCGCCGCCGAAAAACGCGTCGTCATTACCATCGCGATTCACATCTCCCGTGGAAAACTTTCCGCCCAGCCTGGAGACCTGGTAATGCAAAAGCCTCTGCACTTTGAAATCTATAAAAGCATTTTCATGGTGCCTGAAATCCAGGCCCGAAGAGGCAGTAAGATCTTCGACGATCACCGGGTTGGGTACGGCCCGGGTGCTTTCCTCTTGTGTCGCCCCTGCCTGTGTCACCGTAACAAGGCGATTTGCCAGGGCATCGTGTACAATGGTCATTTTACCGTCCGGCCACTGCACTTTTATTTCATCCGCCCTGTCTGATTTTCCAATTCCCACTGTTAGAACGGGCTCCATGCTCGATTGAAAGCCCCGGCTGAAAAAGGCCTCCTGGAAAATCGTTCCACCGGAAGTAGTGACCCAGATCTTCGCACCCACTCCATCCCGGTTTAGCCCGTCTCCCTGCAGCCTGATCTTGATATAGTGGTTGCTTTGAATGGTCTCTTCATTGTTGCGATAGACGAAAGCCTCTTCATTAAGATTGTTGGTGATGAGATCGTAGTCTCCGTCATTGTCCAGGTCAGCATAAACTGAGCCGTTTGATACAGACGGCTCATCGATTCCCCATTCTTTCGACACGTCATGGAAGCGCAGGCCGTCCTCGTTCCTAAACACATAATTGGATAATTTCGTGGAGGGCAACTGCTGAACCAGCTTCAGGTAATCGATGCTTCGCCGTGAAGATCGGGCCTCCTGGTAGGCGCTGGCGTTGTACTTGATAAAGTCCAGGTTGTTGAAGTCGCGCAGAAAGCCATTCGTGATGAAGAGGTCTCTTAAACCATCGTTGTCAAAATCCGCTGCCAGTGGCGCCCAACTCCAGTCCGTATTGGATACTCCTGCCAGCTGCGCGACTTCGCTGAACCGCGGAAGTGAATCGGCTGCCAGCCCTCTGTTGAGCTGCAGCGTGTTGCGCATATACTGATGGTGATAGCCGCTGTCAACGGCGAGGCTATACCTGTCGTATTCGTCCGGACCTTTTAATAGCTTCTGGCGGCGGTTATCCGGGGGCAGCATGTCCAGGACAATCACGTCCTGGAACCCGTCATTGTTGATGTCGGCGATGTCCGACCCCATCCCGTATTTTGACAGGTGACCAAATAGTTTTTTGGAGACTTCCCTGAACGTTCCGTCGTGGTTATTGATGTAACAAAAATCCTGCTCCTCGTAATCGTTGGTGACATAGATATCGGGATAGCCATCGAGGTTGAGATCGCTGATAGAAGCGCTCAGGCCGAAGTTCAATCCGCTACCGTGAATGCCCGTGTCGTTGCTCACGTCGGTGAAAATCGACTTCCCTCCTTCAGTATCATGGCGGTACAATTTATTTCCAAAATAAGGATGCCGCAGGTTCCGAAGTCTGCGGGTATTGAGAAAGGCGGAATAAAACATGTTCGCGTGGTTTAGCAGAAACATGTCGAGGTCGCCGTCAAGGTCGTAATCGAAGAAATAGGCTTGTGTTGAAAAAGTGCCGGGGGCGTTCAGGCCATAGGCTTTTGCACGTTCGGTGAACGTGGGTACTCCACCTGGCTCGCATCTATTGTTAATAAACAACTGATTGGACCTCCCGGGATGGTCCCTGATGACGGGTTTATCGTAGCCTTCATCCGCGGAATTACCCGAATAACAAACGTAGATGTCAAGCCACCCGTCGCCGTTGACGTCCGCCATGGTTACCCCGGTCTTCCAGTCAGTGCGGCCGCCAGTCCCTGACTTGCCTGTGATATCGGAGAACTTCCAGTTGCCTTTGTTGAGGTATAGCTTGTTCGATACGGAATTTCCACTGAAGTACACATCCGCTAAGCCGTCGTGGTTGACATCGCCGACAGCAATACCCCCCCCGTTGTAGCTGTATTCGTAGGTCATGATGTTGTTATGCTGGGTTTCCGTGAGGTCGTTGCGGAAATCCAGCCCCGACTCATCAGAAGATACCCGGGTGAATTGCGTCGCCTTTTTCTCGCACGCCGATACCACGGCCATGAGAACGCCTAGAAATATCACTGCTGTTCCTGTTGATCTCATCATGGGTTTGGCGGTTCCTGTCACTGGGCATGCCTTCCGGCGCTTGCCAGGGCATCAAAATCGATCACTCTGCTGTTACCGGAAAAATCGTAAACTGTCATCCGTTTAAGGCCGGAGGGTATTTTCAACGTTCTCGTAGATTGTGAAAGATAGCCCGATCCGAAATAGAATTCAATTTTTTGCTTTTTTCCGTCGGCAAATAACAAATCCGCGCGGCTATCGGTGGGAAGGGGAATGAAATCCTTAAGGCCCCCGCGTGCAGGCCGGTTGCGTCTGAACATCCGCAAGCTGTCGGCATTTTGCGTCGCAATCACCAGCTCGCCGGTAACTGTGTTTATTCTTGCCAGGGCCTTGCCATCGCCGGGTACCAAAAACCCGGACGCCTGATTGGAAGCGGGCAGGAAATTACCCGAGCCATCGCCCATCAGCGTGATGCCGTTGCACGCGTCATACCTCCCTGAAAACACCTCGTTGCCATAGTCGTTGCCGGTCATGAGCACATCCGGATTGCCGTCGTCGTTGGCGTCAAGAACCACCATGCCGTTCATGGGTGCTACCTGCGCTGGCCTTGCAAGTGCCTTCACGGTGAACGTGCCGTCGCCGTTGTTCCGCAGGTATGAGGTAAGGGGGTATGCCGCCTTTTTTACGAGCATCCCGGTGGTGTCGTAGGGCTGCAGGAGCTCGCGCATGGTGGTCTTCCCATATTCCTTGTAGTTGTTAAACTGATTCCTGAATTTCGGGCTCTGACTGAAGAGCTCATCCCAGAAATGCGCAGGGTACTCCAGCATCTCGCCTTCCTCCGATTTAAGATAACAACTCAGGATCGCGTCGATGCTTTCGTTCGAGTCAAAATCTTTCGCATAGACACGCAATGGGTGTTCGGCCGACATTTGATACCAGTTATTTTCGCCGAGATTGCCCGCGATGTAATCGGTATCTCCATCGAGATCGAAATCCGTCGCCGCCAGCCCGTTCCACCATCCGGAATAGGTTTCAAGACCGGTGTTGCTCTGCCGGGTGAGTTTACCTCCCGTGTTCTTGTACACGGTTGGCGTCATGAATTCTCCAATCACGATCAGGTCTGTCTTGCCGTCATCGTCGTAGTCTGTCCATAGCCCGTCTGTTATCATTCCTCCATGCTGAAGCTCAGGCGCAAATTCCTTCGTGATGTTCGCAAATTTGCCACGTTCGTTGCGAAGGATATAACTTTCCGGAGAGAGCGGCCATGCTCCTGGAACCACTCTGCCGCCGACAAACAGGTCAAGGTCGCCGTCGGCGTCAATGTCGGCGGCGCGCACGCAGGATCCGCTTGAGAGGGTCGATGGCAGGGCGTCAGCGGCGAGGCTGAACTTTCCCTTGCCATCGTTAATGTACAGTCTGTCCTGGTAATGGGGTTCATTGGCTTCGCCTTCATAACTGCCGCTCACCACATACAAATCCGCATCGCCGTCAGCGTCAGCATCAAAGAGAAGAAGGCCTTCATCTTCGGATTTTTTGTCAAGCGTTTTCACAAGGGAAGACCCGGTGAATCCGCCTTTATTATCCTGAATGAAAATCGTGGCGTCGTAAAGAGACGATCCGCCGACAATAAAATCTTCCCGGCCGTCACCGTTGATGTCGCCTACAGCCAGCCCAGGCCCCGCCTGCGAAAACTTATGTGGAAGTGTGCGCTGCCTGTAGAAATCGACCCGATCCCATTCTTTGTGTTTGTAGCGGACCCCGAGCGAGGCTGAGACCTCGGAAAACAGGGCGTCCCCTCCTTTCTGCTCCGCAGGCTCGTTGCCTGGCAGTGAACCGCGGTCGTACCTGATCTCCAGCACCTGATCCGATTTTACATTGAACAACTCGTTTCTTCTTCCGTCAGGCCATTGCACAATGAGCGTGTCTACCATGGAATTGGCGCCGAGCCCGAAGTGAACCACATCCTCGACGGTGGATAAATATCCGCGATAGATCGAATGGTCGTGATATTGCGTCTTTCCCTTTCCATAGCGAAGGGTCACTTTGGCGCCAAGGTCGGCTCCCGCGCGGGGGCCGGTGAGTTTCAGGCGGAGAAAGTGGGCTTTTCGTTCTTTATCCGAGTTTAATTTATTCTCATAAAGAAAGGCAGGGTCGTGTATATTATT
>DASVOT010000141.1:0-6010 GCA_036383235.1 Chryseosolibacter sp. | reverse complement strand
ACCGCACCCCAAACATCTTCCGTATCTTTCAAAACGACGCTCACAAATTGGGCAAGCTCATTTTCTTCTTCGGTTGGCGTATACTTCTCCCCGGTCCCCACGTTCAGAGTGTCCAGGGGATTGTTTCCCCCCAACAGCAGTGACAGGATCAGCACGATAATGCCGCCGATTCCGCCGCCGATGGCAACCCGCGAGCCCATGCCCCTCCGGTCAGATACGTGAGTGCTTCCTTGCCTACCTCGCCAGCGCATACAGTGTTTCTCGATATGAAGATCCAAGACAGCATTGTAAATTGTTATGCCCGCTAACCATGGCTGATGAGGAGGTCACTGCCACGATACGGCCGCTGCCAGGTTTGGATTTGTTTTTCAGACCGGGCAAAAGATCGACCCTGGCGGAAATAGATAAGCGCAGACTTTTCGGATGCAACCACACACTCGAAAAGCCTGCGCTGAAAAAATGAGAGTAGCAAAACAAATTAAAAAACTTTCGGAGCAACTCGCTAAATCGACCGGCAGCAACCGGAAGCGACGGCGAGCTCTTTTTCGCAGTCTTAAAACATTTGCCGATCAAGCCCGGCCTGGCGCCGATCGGTCAACGTTTCTTCAGTCGCAGGATCAACATCTCAGGCACCGGTTCGCTGCCCGCGGTAGCTGAATACCTCCCGGTCGATCTCTTCCATAAGCTGATCATAGAGCGCGTCAGGCTCGTCCCTTTCAATGGTGATGCCGAAGCTGTTTGAGTTCACGTTGTCAATGACGACATCATTATACTTTCTCAAAATGCTCATGATCTCAGCGCGTTCATTTTCCTCGCAATAGATTCTGTAGTTTTCCATATTGCCATCGTTTAATCCCACCAAACAGTACACCCAACACGGTTGAAGTGGCAAAACCACCCCTTGACCGGCCCATAAAATTCATACCCGCACGGGATCTACAGGAAAGAACTGGTTGCTAGGAACTAACGATCGATCCTCCATTCGGATGCAGGACCTGTCCGGTGATAAAGGCGCCCTCCCGCGAGGCAAGGAACACATAGCAGGGTGCTATCTCCACGGGTTGTGCCGGACGTTCCATCGGAATGTCTTTGCCGAACTGGCTCACTTTTTCTTCCTTGAACGAGGCCGGGATCAGCGGGGTCCAGACCGGACCCGGTGCTACAGCGTTGACCCTGATGCCTTTTTTCACCAATGATTGCGACAAGCTTCGCGTGAACGAAACGATCGCGCCTTTTGTAGCGGAGTAATCCATCAGCGCTTCATTTCCCTTGTATGCATTCACCGAAGCCGTGTTGATAATTGAGCTTCCCTCTTTTAAATGCGCCACGGCGTATTTGCACAAATAGAAGAATGAAAAAATATTCACTTTGAAGGTATATTCCAGCTGGCGGGCCGTGATGTCCTGGATATCGGGTTGCTCATATTGCACGGCGGCATTGTTCACCAAAATGTGGAGATGACCGAAACGTTCCAGTGTTTTCTCCACCACGTACTTGCAATTGACTTCCTCCGAAATATCCGTGGGAAGCAGCAATACCTCCCTGCCGTACTTGCGGATCGCATCGGCCGTTTCCTCTGCGTCCTGCTGTTCGTCGAGGTAGACAATGGCGACATCACATCCCTCCTTCGCAAACTGGATTGCCACCGCGCGGCCGATGCCGCTGTCGCCGCCCGTAATGATGGCCACTTTTCCCTCCAGCCGGTTAAGGCCTGGTTCGCCATTGTCGTAGAGGGGCCTTGGATCCATTTCCGATTCTATACCAGGCTGCCTTTCCTGGTGCTGCCCGGGTATCTTTTCAGGCATTTCAATGATCGTCTCCATATAATATTTTTATCCGTTTTCTGAGGGCCGCTGTGTTCAACCATGCAAAAAAACTGCGCGCAGCCGACGGTTCAGCCGGGGTACGCGCAGGATTATCGAATCTTACCTAATAACGCATCACGGCGGCGAGCTTGCTTCGCCCGGGCATCTTCTCCTCGGGAAGGATAAATACCTCTCCTCCGGTCATGAGCGTTTTAATCACCGCCCGGTCGACGAGGCATTCATCAGCCTCCTCTCTTGAAGGGTGAATGGTAAGAACGTTATTCATTTCATCGAACGATCCCCAGATGTGTTCTCCTTTCAGAACGAATAACTGGTAAACGCGGCCGTAATGAGCTGCCGGAACGATGTCCTCGACTATCGAAGTGGTTAGCCCGGTGGCCAGCTGATTCCAATACCCGTTCAAAGCCTTCGTTACCCGCTGCATAAAATACGGTTCGAGCTTTGCCCGCGCCTGCGCGTACAGGGCAGTGGTGTCTTCGTACTCGTGACTGCCGGTGATGACCTCATCCCAGATCGGTTTGTATTTCGCCACCTGTTTGTAGATCGGCATGAGGTACTCGACTCCTACCAGCAACAGCGGTACGTTTTCGTTGTGCAGAACCTCGCGCCAGATGGTTTCATCCACTTCATCAAAGTACATCGCCAGGTTAGCCTTCTCATCCGGTTTACCCGAGCCGATGCCGTGGTAATTCGCGCCCCCGCCGGCGCCTGCAGTGTCGGTCCTGAAAAGTTTCTGATCGTCCTTTTCCTCGAAGTGCACGACGTCGTCCATCCCGTTCGGCATGCCGGGGACCTGAATGTACTGCATACCCCAGGCGTCAGCCCGGTATAGTTTGGCCTGCTTCTTACTGAGCACCAGCACATAGAAATAATCCCCTGACGTCATCACCGGAATGAGCGGGGTGAGATAAAAAGTGGAATTGATCAACAACTCATTCGCCGGAGTTAACGGCAACCGTATATATTTGAAAAAATTGTCTGACACAAACAGAGCGAGGCCGTGCGAGACGTTCGACCAGAATTGTTCTCTGCGAAGAAGGTCATAGGCCGGTTTCAACAGACCCTCGATCCGGGTCTGATCCAGTCCTTTCTCCCTTAATAATGCCGTCAGTTGCTGGATCTGGTTTTTGAATCCGATGAAATCCTTTTGAATATTTCCCTCTACGCTCGCCGTATTGTTTGTTCCCATGTAAACGGAGATGCACAGGTCGTTCTTGAAATTGGCGAGGTCGGCGAATTCCTCCCTGCTTAGCATCGCCGGCAGCTCTTCGACAATCGTGTCGGTGCGCTCTATGGCGAAGGTCTCATTGAGACTCTTGTTGGCGGGATTATTAAACCGCTGGGTGTCTTTAGTCCGTTGCCGCTCCTCTCTTTTATCTACGTTCCGGTTTGGATGGCGAAGGTGGATATTGGGCGCCGGCTCCTCCATTTCATTCGTGTATTTCTCCGCTATGCCCCGGCGGTCTTCGAGTGCGCTACTGTCAATAGGTTGCAGTCCTACCCCTTCCCGCGCCGTGCCCGAAGGTCTTCCCTTCCGGGGATGAAATTTCCCTTCTCTGTCTTTTCCCATAAGTACATTGATTTTGCTGTCAACAAAATAATCCGACGTACGAGGAAAATTACTATACCAAGGGAACGGCCGGTTCAGCCGACCGCATCCGGTCCGATGAAGGCGCTGAACGGATTGCCGGGGCACCCCGTGCGCAACGGTTGGGGTACGAGTGTGGAATCGCTTCCCGAAAAAAAGGCCCCCATGCAGCCGGTAATTGTGTTTTTGCAGGCATACGCTTTGTAACGGCTGGGGTCCTACTGGTCTGACGGAAAAACCGCCGGACCGGCAGACGGAAGAACCAACGTCCTTCAAACAACCGGATCCATGAAAACAATATTTCTGCTCTTTGGCCTTGTGCTGATGCTGGTGACGCTGCTGGGTGCCGATATCCGCAGAAAGAAAGAGGCCACAAAACCAGTCGTCGCCGAAAAAGCGCCCTGTTATGGGTATACCATCATCGAGTTCGGCAAAGGTGTGAACTGCCATGGCGACACCGTCAAACTTGTTAAGGTGAAAGGCGGAGGCCAGCAACTGGCCGTCGCGGATGACCAATAGCGCCTTACCCTTACGGGAGGCAACCCGTGCGGAGG
Organism: Chryseosolibacter sp.; assembly: GCA_036383235.1. Classification (GTDB taxonomy): domain Bacteria; phylum Bacteroidota; class Bacteroidia; order Cytophagales; family Cyclobacteriaceae; genus Chryseosolibacter. The sequence continues at coordinate 2,042 of DASVOT010000141.1, read as the reverse complement.
CCGCTACGTGGCGCCCGGGAGGAAAGAGAAAACTCCCGGCGGCGCCGGAAGTTCTCTGACAGAAGACCGTTCACTATTCTTTCGAGGTCATCATGCTGGGAGCAGACGGACCCAGGTCAAAGGCGCTGTGAACGGCATCCACAATCTGCGCGATGTATTCGCGCTTGCGGCTGACGATCGCATTCTTCTCTCCTTCCGCAGTCCGGATCCGCACCGCATACCGCTCTCGTGCGAGCAACAGGATCAGCAGGCCCAGCACAGCAAACGCTACACCGACCCATAGCCATAACGTGTTCGCTTCCACCATTCCTGTATCGGTGCGAATCGTCAGCCGCGGATCGACCAGTCTAAGATATCCCAGCACCGCTGCCGTAATGCCGACCAGCATCAGCAACACGCCTGGCCACCGGTCCGGGTGGATTGTCCAGAAACTCAGCTTGGTTATACCATTTATATTATAGCAGGTATTCTTCACCTTGAACGAAGAGTCGGTCACCGTCACATCCCTGCCATCCGTGTAAATCACTTTATCCGGTTTCATAATTCTCATTTAGGTTTTACTTATACCTTTAACGAAAATGAGAAAACTTTAGTTGGGATAACGAATTGCTGTTGCGTGGAACAGCCGCAGCGTTATTTTTCCCGTGGCCGCTGAAGCGTTTGAAACAGAACCGCCAATACGATGACGGCGACACAGCCGATGATGTTAAACAGCAAATAGGCAATCGACGTGAAGTAATAGCAATAGAGCACGATCGCTTCGGCCACCAGCGCAGCCCAAAAGACGGCAGTGCCCTTCACATAGCGCACATAAAACGCCGTCAGAAATATGCCAAGCATTGTGCCGTAGAAAAGCGAGCCGACAATATTTACAAACTGAATGAGGTTCTCGGCAAAGCTCGCCAGCATCGCAAATGCCATTCCGATCAAAGCCCAGATCACGGTGAATATCCTCGACATCAACAGGTAGTGCGAGTTCGAGCCTTCGGTTTTGAAAGATCGTTTGTAGATGTCCACCGAGGTGGTGGAGGCCAGGGCGTTGAGCTCGCCGGCCATAGACGACATAGCCGCGGAGAACATAACGGCCAGCAGAAGGCCGATGATGCCATGCGGCAGGTGCGACAGCACAAAGTTCAGAAAAATGTAATCGCGGTCCTGTGTTTTCGCGTTCGGAATGGCCTTTGCGATAGTAGCCTTCACGTTGTCGCGTACGACTGCTTCCTGTCTCTGAAATTCTTTAATGGCATCGCCCGCCTCGTTCACGGATGCCTCATTTCCATCGTGGATTGCGGTCACCAAGCGGTCGACCGCCGCGCGTTTTTTTGTGTAGAGCTCACTGAAACGACTCTCAAAGTACCGGATGGAGTCGCCTTGTGGTGTCTCCATGGCGCGCGCCTTCAGCACCTGATTGTGAAAAACGGGCGGCTGTGAAAACAGGTAAAATACATACACAAGCACCCCGATAAACAGAATGATGAACTGCATGGGAATTTTAAACAGTCCGTTGAACATCAAGCTCAGCCTGCTTTCGGTCACGGAACTTCCGCCCAGGTATCGCCCCACCTGCGACTGATCGGTGCCAAAGTAGGAAAGTGAGAGAAACGTTCCGGCGATCAGTCCGGACCAGATGTTATACCGGTCGTTGATATCGAACTCGAGGTTCACAAGATTCAGCTTTCCCATCCGCCCCGCGATGGTGATCGTATCGGGAAACGAAACATTCTCCGGCAACAGGTAAAAGGCGAGAATTCCCGCCAGCAACATGCCGCTCATGATGACCGCCATCTGCTGGCGCTGGGTGATGCTCACCGCACGCGTGCCGCCCGAAACCACATAGATGATCACGCCCAGGCCGATAATCAAAGTAGTGATCCCGATGGGAAGCTCGAGGATCGTCGACAAGACCAGCGCCGGGGCAAATAGCGTAATGCCTACCGACAAGCCACGCAGGATCAAGAAAAGGATCGCCGCAAGCAACCGGGTCTTCAGGTCAAACCTTGATTCGAGGTATTCATAGGCCGTATAAACTTTCAGGCGGTAAT
>DASVOT010000140.1:0-5597 GCA_036383235.1 Chryseosolibacter sp. | reverse complement strand
CCTGATTACGGCGGTGTCGCCAAAAACAACCTCCTGACCTTTTGCAAAAAAGGTCGGTAGGAATAGCATCACAAGAGCCAATTGCTTCATGCAAACGCAGCCTTTGTCAGTTTCTGCATATCGGGTGATTTTTACAATGCGCTGCCACGTGAGTCACATTCTGCCACTCACGCGGAAGCTACGTCTGACTGTCGGGCGCCACTTGTCGGGATAGGCTGCCCGCCCTGGCACTTGCGCCTGTCACGCGGCAAATGCGATTCGATCAGTTTCCTTTCCCGTTGACTCCCGGCGCCTGTCACGTCACCGCTCATCGATCCGGATCATTTTCAACCCAGGCCATCGCTGCCGGGCCATGCCTCCACTTTTTTGCTGATGCATTCTCTGCCTGCCGCCGGCATACCACAAGGCATAATGTGGTTCAGCTCCATGAAGTCAGAGGAAGAACTTGCGCTGCTCCTGGAAATGTATCCAGGCCGCATATCGCTTGATGGTTGATCGCAATCCCGCCCCGCCGAAACGAGGGACGGCGCCGTCGGGAAAACGGCGTGTGTGAGTGTTCTTATCATGTCCGGTCTTTTTTGGAAGCGCAACCCGTGCCTCTGAAAGCAAGCTGTGGTGCGGTTATCGCGCCAGAACGCTGCGCTGCCTGATAGCTAATGTAAGAATTTTATTTCTGAGCCACAATCCCCAATACCGACATACCGACCACCCTCCCACGCTACCTTACCCGCTTCCCCGCGCTAAGCTACGGAGGGCAGGCCGGCATACCGACTACCGATCATCGACTACCGAGCACCGACTACCGAGTACCGACTACCGATTCAAGCGGACTCCACACTTCATCTCTCACACAGACTCCGATCGCAGGCCTCCTTCTCCATCCGCGCCCCACCCGCCCACAGCTTCCGCGAAGTCTGAAACTTCCCGGAAGCGTTTCCCTCCGCGCAGCCGCCCTGGACCGATCACGGATTACCAATTACCGATTACCAACAACCGACTACCGACTACCGATTCAAGCGGACTCCGCACTTTCATTTCAGACGCACTCCGATCGCACCCAAAGAGGGACACTTTGCTCTTGAGTATCCTGGGGAAATTCTCGTCAGCTAAAAAAGTCATCAGGCGATTGACGTATGAATTGGAGAAGATTACATTGTTTCGGAGAACTATTGGTTCGGTTCATCGAAAAGCACCTTAGCCTGGAAGCCGCCTTTACCGCGATCGGGGAAGATGGTATTCGGCAAAGGGCGTACTGATCAAACAGATCCCTGATGACTGATTACCAGCAACCGAAAACATTCGAAACAAATCGAAATCTCACTTTTCCCCACCGAAATCAAACCATGGACTTACTATGAACTATCTACGGGTAATGTACGGGTAACCTATAGGTGAGCCACGGCCACTTTCCGGGTTTGTCGGATTGCCGGATTAGACCCCCGCCTTTGCCAGGTCCGCCAGACCGATTCCGATCGCACCCGTGAAACCCCCACCGACTATGGACCATAGACTATGGACTATCGACGATCCACCGCGCGGTCACAACTTCGAAACTCGCCAACACTGGATAACGGACGTACTGATCACCGATCACCGACTACCGACTACCGACCACCGATTCATGCGGACTCCACACTTCATCTCTCACGCGGACTCCGCTCGCAGGCCTCCTTGTCCATTTTAGATCAATTTCCACGGGCTAAAGCCGGCTCACGCGCGGGGCTTACGCGCCGTGGCAATTGATATGCCTTGCGAAGCAGACCTGCCAAAACCCAACTTCCGGGAAGTTTTTTACTTCGCGGAAGTTGACCAACGCCCTTAACGCCAGGTATACTGCAAAGGGTGAGATTAGTTCTGGCCTGATGTGAGATGATAAGGAAACCTTTCCTCCGCGATAACGGACGACTACTGACTACCGACTCCCGATCACCGATCACCGATTACCAATAACCGATTACCAATAACCGACTACCGAATACCGATTACCAATAACCAACCACCGACTACCGAGTACCGACTACCGCCTCCCTCATCACAACGGCAAACCCCTCCCGCGTCTCCGGACTGGCCTTGCGCAACGCTTTCGCCATCGCCGCGCCCCGCAGGTCCACACCCTCCTTATATAACTCCGCCGCCACCTGCGTCGCCACCGCCTCATCATATCCCGAAAGTCCCTGCACCAACGCGGGCAGGTCGCCCTTCGACTGCCGCACCAGCGCCCTTGCATATTCCACGGCAGGATTTGTTTTCCCGTTGCGGTCACCATCGACCCACACGGCTCCGCTGATTCCGAAAATTTTCGGATTCCACGCGGGCGAGGCCGGCTGATACGGCCTGGCTATGGGCCAGTACGGCATCCCGCGCCCCGGACCTTCGGCCACCGCCACAAGAAAGACATCGTGGGCGGGCAACGTGAGCTTCCAGTTGCCTTCCCATTTCAATCCCGCAGCCCCCGCGTCGCTGATCGCCTCCTCCCGTATCTTCGCCCCGTTCGCATACAGTGTCACTTTCTCGGCCCGTGCCCACGACGGACCGGAAACTTTTACGGACACCGCCAGCTGATCGGTAGCCGGCGCAAGCTCACCCGGACCATACGACCCGTTTACTTCTATCGCGGCCAGCAAACCAAAGCTCACCAGCACGTTGCCGTCGCGGAAATTCTTTACCGCCTCCCTCACATCGAGTTTGGCGACATCGTCGTCGTTGCAGCGTATGTACGTCCGCGCCTGGCCTACGATGAACCGGCTCACGTCGTGCGAATCGCTGGAGCCCGCGGGTGTAAGAATGTTTCCATGGTTCAGCATGCCGAACCAGTCGCGCGTCAGCTGCATCTGGTCGGTTTGCTGCGACCCGGAATTGATCACTTCCATGGCGTTCGCGGGAACCTCCCAGCCGTCAAGCCGCATCCCCGCCACCGCAAGATGGATCTTCGGATCAAAGGGACGGAATCCATTGTGAATGTCCCGGGCATGATTCAGGATGATCGCTTTCTCTTTGGCCGTTTCTCCCATCACCTCCGACAACGCCTTCCACGTTTTCGCGCGATGATCGATGGCCGCCTCTTCTTTTTCAAAGGGGAAGACGTTGAAATGTCCCACGGCTGTGGTGACTTCGTCGCCCGTTACGGGCGTGAAGTATTGCCGCACGTTTTCATCGACGGCAAAAGGGACGAGGTCGATGTTCAGGTTGTGGTCGGTCATGATGGGTAGCTCGAGTCCCTCTCCGGCGATGGTCAGCACACGGTCAGCCACAGAGGCATCTCCATGCCTGGACCAGGTAAAGGTGTGAATATGCGTATCGCTGGCGACCCATCCTTTCGTGGCTACTTCCCGGCGGATGGAAAATCTTCGGGTGGAATAATCGCCCGCCTTCACCACGACCTGCGCGGAATCAATTCCGTATTCAAATCCGCGTCCAGCGTAGAGGTTGTAAGTGCCCGCGGGAAGTCCGATGAAGGCTTCACCGCTTCCGGTATACACGTAGCCGGGTCGTATGGCGAGGCGGTCCGCCGTCGATCCGCTCACGGTCTGGAGTATACCCTCCGCGTTGGTGACGGTGATGCGCGAGGGGAGGGGTTTCCCGGTTTCCGCATCCACCACTTCAATGGAGATGTGGGCTTCCGACAACACCTGGTTCAGGGGGCGCGGGTCCACGGTGATGTGGCCGGCCATGATATCGTTGGGAACGGCATCCGTGCACGCGATCTCCAGCGTATTTTCTGTCTGGAGTACGCCCGGGGGAATTTTCAGGTAACAGAGGAGGTCTTTTTCATCGGGCACCAGCGTTCCGAGCGTCCTGCCGTTCAACGTCACCGTCCAGTTCATTTTCACATCGTATTGCCGGATTGAAAGCGTATGTTCGGAGTCATTGGGGGCTGACGAAAAATGTACGACGAGGTTTCGTTGCGCCGCGACCTCGGGGAACTCGGACCATTCGCGCGGGTCGGCGTTGCGGATCGGATGCCACCCGGCGTCCGCCATCTGCGCCTGGCACTTCCCTTCGTATGTTTTTAAGAACGATGCGACTACCAGCGAAATAAGAAAAAATATTCTTTTCATAAATAAATAGGGCCATGTATGCCTTCTGTCAAATCAATCTGCTAAATTTAGGATATTCCCCGCTCGTTGTGTATAATTCTGGTCCGGAACGGTCCTTTCACTGTCTGGATGGATCAGGCAAACAAGGCTAAACGCCAATCCCGGAGCTTCAGGATTCGAATTGAATCGTTCAGCCTTGAATGCCTTTAAATATTTGTTTAATTTATACCTCATTCAAAACAAATCGCAATGACAAAAAGAAGAGACTTCATCAAACAAAGCGTGTTGGGAACAGCGGGCCTCGCCGTCGGCGGCAGCTTCGCCTTCAGTCCCAAATCCTACGCTTCCATCATCGGCGCCAATGACCGCGTCACCGTCGCGGTGATCGGGATCCGTGGCCAGGGCAAGACCCACATCGACCGCTGGTGCGGCCTGAAAGACAACCGCAATGTAAAACTGAAAACTCTTTGCGACGTCGATGAACAATATCATGCCCCTCTCAGCAAGACCGTTCTCGATAAATCGGGGCAGAAAGTGACCACTGAATGGGATATGCGCAAGGTGTTCGACGATAAGGAGATTGACGCGGTCTCATGCGCCATTCCCAACCACTGGCATGCGCTCGCTACCATATGGGCTGTGCAGGCAGGCAAGAACGTGTACATCGAGAAGCCCTGCAGCCACAACATCTTCGAAGGACGCAAGATGATCGAAGCAGCGCGCAAATACAACAAGCGGGTGCAGGTCGGTTTCCAGAACCGGTCTATCGCCAATGTCATGGAAGCGATGAAATTCCTCCACGAAGGCGGCATCGGTGACGTGTATATGGCACGCGGACTCTGTATCAAACCGCGCGAATCTTTCGGCATCGCCAAAGACACGACGCCCCCGGCCAACCTCCACTACGACATGTGGCTGGGCCCGGCCGCATATCAGCCTTATAATGAGAAGAAGACGCATTACAACTGGCACTGGTTCTGGAATACCGGCAACGGCGATACCGGAAACCAGGGACCGCACCAGTTTGACGTCGCCCGCTGGGGATTGAACAAGCACGAGCACCCGGTGTCGGTGGTCGCCAACGGCGGCATCTACATGTGGTCGCCCGATGAATGCGCGCAGGAGACTCCGGTCCTGCTCTCGTGCCAGTTTAAATACAAGGATGGAAAGATGCTTGAATTCGAAACGCGCGGCGGATATTCAAACGGCGAATCAAGCCTCGACACGCGGATCGGAAATGTGTTCTATGGCACCGAAGGATATCTCGAGCTGGATGGCAGCACCTGGAAGGCCTATCGCAAACGCGAAAAAGAACCGTTCAAAGGCTCAGGCCTCGACGAAGGCAAAGCGAGCAACGATCCGTTAGCCCCTCCCGGCGGAACGGAACACTACGCCAACTTCATCGACGCCGTCCGCGCCGGAAACAGCAATGGCCTGCACTGCGATATCGAGGAAGGATTTTATTCCTCCGCGCTTCCGCACCTGGCAAACGCCTCGTACCGCACGGGACGCATGCTGAAGTTCAACGGCGAAAAAGAGAAATTTGAAAATGATTCGGAG
>DASVOT010000139.1:0-5632 GCA_036383235.1 Chryseosolibacter sp. | reverse complement strand
CACTTTTTCGGTGGGACTTCATTGCTGATCATGGTGGGTGTTATTCTCGATACGCTTCAGCAGATAGAGAGCTATCTCTTAATGAGGCATTACGAGGGCATGATGAAGTCAGGAAGAATAAAAGGACGTTCTCAATATGCTGCGGCTTAAAAGCTGAATGATAAACTTAAAAACGGAAGAGGAACTAGCCCTGATCCGCCAGAGCGCCGAGATACTCGGAAAGGCACACGGTGAGGTGGCAAAGCTGGTGAGGTCCGGAGTGAAGACGGAAACCCTTGACAAGGTTGCCGAAGAGTTTATCAGAGACCATGGGGGGGTACCCTCGTTCAAGAACTACAACGGCACCTTTCCGGGGTCGCTCTGTATTTCGGTAAACGAAGTGGTGGTTCATGGTTTCCCCGGGAAATACGAGCTACGAGAAACGGATATCGTCTCCGTTGATTGTGGCGTGTATTACAAAGGGTATCACAGCGATTCCGCCTACACGTATCCGCTGGAAGCGGTAAAGGAGGAAACCCTCTTGCTGCTTGAGCGCACGTATGAATCGCTATACCTCGCCATTGCGGAAGCAAAGGCCGGGAACCGGATCGGGGATGTCGCGTATGCGGTTCAGCATTATGTGGAGGGTTTTGGATACGGAGTGGTGCGCGAGCTGGTAGGCCACGGGGTAGGGAAGAAGCTTCACGAAGAACCGGAAGTTCCCAACTATGGCAGGCGGGGAAAGGGTGTGAAGATCGTTCCCGGGATGGTGTTTGCCATCGAGCCCATGATCAACCAGGGGACGAAGAATGTGGTGCAGGAAAGGGATGGATGGACCATCCGTACGGCGGACAAGAAACCGTCTGCTCATTTCGAGCACATGGTGGCGGTGCATAAAGACAGAACGGAGATTCTGACCACGCACAAGTACATTGAAGAAAATTATAGCTATAAGTGGCGAAACAAAAGTCAATTGAGCAAGATGGAACAATAACCGAGGCATTGTCCAACGCAATGTTTCGGGTTCAACTCGAAAACGGACATGAAGTGCTGGCGCACATTTCCGGCAAAATGCGAATGAATTACATCCGGATTTTGCCGGGCGACAAAGTGCGTTTGGAGATGTCGCCCTATGATTTGACTAAAGGACGGATTGTATTCAGATACAAATAGTAAAATGAAAGTTAAAGCATCCATAAAGAAGCGAAGCGCTGACTGCAAGATCATCAGACGCAAAGGCAAATTGTTTGTGATCAACAAGAAGAATCCAAGGTATAAACAAAGACAAGGGTAACAATTATGGCACGTATTGCTGGTGTAGATATTCCGGATAACAAACGGGGCGAGATCGGCCTCACTTATATTTTTGGTCTTGGTCGCAGGTCGGCTCAAAAGATCCTCACGGAGGCCGGTGTGGACTGGGACAAGAAGGTGAAGGAATGGAATGACGAGGAATCGAATGCCATCCGGGCGATCATCGCGGAGAAGTTTCGCATTGAAGGTGTTCTGAAGTCGGAGATTCAGCTCAGCATCAAGCGCCTGATGGATATCGGATGCTATCGCGGCCTGCGTCATCGCAAGGGTCTGCCCGTTCGCGGTCAGACGACCAAGAACAATGCCCGTACGCGGAAGGGTAAGCGCAAGACTGTCGCCAACAAGAAGAAGGCAACTAAAGGTTAATTCATCGTCAAAATAAATATTCTCAGTTAATGGCTACCGCTGAAAAGAGAAAAGATAAAGCAAAGAAGAGAGTCGTCGCTGTGGAGGCTGTAGGGGAAGCTCACATTAAGGCTACTTTCAACAACATCATCATCGCCATGACCAACATGAACGGTCAGGTTGTATCCTGGGCGTCTGCCGGCAAGATGGGGTTCAAGGGTTCGAAGAAGAACACCCCGTATGCAGCGCAGATGGCAGCGCAGGACTGCGCCTCAAAAGCCTACGAGCTGGGCTTGAGGAAGGTGGAAGTGTTTGTAAAAGGTCCGGGTGCCGGTCGTGAATCCGCCATCCGCACCATTCAGGGTGCCGGAATTGAGGTCACCGCAATTCGTGACGTGACGCCCCTGCCTCACAACGGATGCAGACCCCCTAAAAGAAGAAGAGTTTAGTAATTGAATTATTTTCAGGTTTACCATGGCAAGATATACAGGCCCTAAGGTCAGAATTTCAAGAAGATTTAACGAGCCTATTCTGGGCGAGAACAAGGCGCTCCAGAAGAAGAACTACGCTCCTGGTCAGCATGGGCGCGGCAAGAAACGCAAGTAATCGGAATATGCCACGCAGCTTTATGAAAAACAGAAAGCAAAGTACATCTATGGATTGCTGGAAAGACAGTTTGCAAAGTTGTTCAGCGAAGCATCCCGCAAGAAAGGGGTGACCGGCGAAACCTTGCTGCAGCTTCTTGAGTCGCGCCTCGACAATACCGTTTATCGCCTTGGCATCGCGCCCACAAGACGGGCGGCGCGCCAGCTGGTGTTGCATAAGCACATTTCAGTGAACGGAGAGATCGTGAACATCTCCTCCTTTACTGTAAAACCCGGTGATTTGATTGGCGTTCGCGAGCGTTCTAAAAGCCTTGAAGTGGTTACCAACAGCCTCTCGATGCAGGGCGCCCGCAAATACAATTGGCTGGAATGGGACAACAATGAAATGGTGGGTAAAATGATCAATCTTCCCCTGCGCGCGGATATCCCCGAGAACATCAACGAGCAGCTTATTGTTGAATTGTATTCTAAGTAATTTAAACAGTTAATCAACATCACTATGTCAATATTAGCATTTCAAATGCCGGAGAAGGTTGTCATGGAAAAGTCTGATGATTTTCACGGGCTTTTCACCTTCAAACCGCTGGAAAAAGGATACGGAGTCACGATCGGCAACGCGCTTCGGCGGATTCTTCTTTCCTCTCTGGAGGGTTATGCGGTGACCGGAATCAAGATCCCGGGCGTGCTGCATGAGTTTTCCACTATTGAAGGGGTTGTTGAAGACGTCGCCGAGATTATCCTGAACCTCAAGATGGTCCGGTTTAAGAAAGTAGCCGATTCTTTCGAGAGCAAGATCACCGTGACGATCAAAAAGCAAAAACAATTCAAAGCCGGCGATATCACCCGTTTCACTTCTGCCTTCGAGATCCTGAACCCGGACCATGTGATCTGCAACCTGGACGAGTCGGCGCATGTTGAACTGGAGCTGACACTGGAAAAGGGCCGTGGTTATTTACCCGCCGAAGAGAACAAGCCTTCCGAGCAGGTATTCGGATTTATTCCGATCGACGCCATCTTCACACCTGTGAAGAATGTGAAATACAGCGTTGAAAATACGCGGGTCGAACAAAAGACCGACTACGAAAAACTGGTGGTGGATATCGAGACCGACGGTTCGATCCATCCTGAAAAAGCACTGGAAGGCGCCGCCCATATTCTCATACAGCATTTCAGGCTCTTCTCCGATAAGTCAATCGAACTCGAAACCGGCAAAGATGCCGAGATCGAGCAGGTGGACGAGGAAATGCTTCATATGCGCAAGCTGTTGAAGACCCCTCTTCACGATCTGGACCTGTCGGTACGCGCCTATAACTGCCTCAAGGCCGCCGATGTGAAAACACTGGGAGACCTGGTGGAGCTGGAAATCTCCGACATGATGAAGTTCAGGAACTTCGGAAAGAAATCGCTGGCAGAGCTGGAACAACTGGTCGCCGAGAAGAACCTGACGTTTGGAATGGACCTGGCAAAGTATAAACTCGACGAAGACTAAGAACGCATGAGACACGGTAAGAAGATAAATCATTTAGGCAGGACCGCCGCCCACAGACAGGCACTCCTTTCCAACCTGGCCTCTTCCCTTATTATGAATAAGCGGATATCGACCACGGTAGCCAAGGCCAAAGCCCTCCGGAAACATGTGGAGCCCCTGCTGACCAAGTCGAAGGAGGATACCACCCATTCAAGGAGAACGGTATTTTCGTATTTGCAAAACAAAGAATCAGTTCAGACCCTTTTCGGCGAGGTCGCCTCTAAAATTGCCGATCGCCCGGGCGGATATACCCGTATCATCAAGCTGGCGGACACCCGCCAGGGAGATAACGCCGAGATGTGCTTCATCGAGCTGGTTGATTTCAACACGCTGTATACCAAGGAAGGCGCTGTTAAGAAAGGGAGGACGCGCAGAAGCAGGAAGACGAAGAAAGACGAGGGCGTGGAAGCCGGCGGCGAGGTAGCCGCAGCAGAAGCAGCCCCGGAAGAAGCAGTCGCTGAAAAGAAGCCGAAGAAAACTGCAGCGCCGGCCAAACCGAAAGCCGAGAAGAAAGATAAAGACGAGAAAAAGAAGCCTGCGTCAAAATCCAAAAAGGACAAGAAATAGTGCTTCACACCAGATCATATGAAAGGGATTGGATTAATTTTCAATCCCTTTTTTTATGTTCAATCGTTGCCAGAATGGAACTGGAGGGTAACTTTGGACCCGATTCAGGGCCCCGGATGCCCGGCGGCTGCAAACGGTTGGTGTTGTTTGGTGTCATGATTCAAAAATTTAATTGCTCATGAGTATGCACAAGGCTTATCTGCTGTTGGAAGATGGTTTGCTGGTCGAAGGAACGGCCATCGGTAAAATCGGTACCTCCGGTGGGGAAATTTGCTTCAATACAGGCATGACGGGGTACCAGGAGATCTATACGGATCCGTCTTACTTCGGCCAGATCATTGTCAATACCACGGCGCACATCGGAAATTACGGAGCGTTGGATGCCGAGCAGGAATCCAGCGCCACCAAGATCGCGGGAGTTGTCGTAAATGATTTTGCGGAGCAATACAGCAGAAAAGAAGCGAAGGAAAGCCTTCAGCAATACCTGGAGAGAAACCAGGTGGTGGGCATCGCTGACGTGGATACGCGAATGATCGTGCGATACATCCGCAACAAGGGCGCCATGAACGCGCTGATCTCCTCCACTCTCAGTCCTGAGGAAATGAAGAAGGAGATCCGGAAGATTCCTTCTATGAACGGACTTGAGCTTGCTTCCCTGGTGAGCACGAAAGAACCCTATTTTGTCGGGGATCCCAAAGCAAAATTCAAGGTGGCTGCCCTGGACCTGGGTATCAAGGGTAACATTCTGAAAAACCTTGCGGCCAGGGGTTGCTACATCAAGGTGTTTCCGGCAAAGACGCCTCACCATGAAATGGCTGCCTGGAACCCGGACGGTTACTTTATCTCCAACGGCCCGGGCGACCCGGCTGCGATGGACTATGCGATCACGACGGTGAAGGATGCGGTATCATCAGACAAGCCTGTCTTCGGAATCTGTCTGGGCCATCAATTGCTGGCGCTCTCCTGCGGACTTTCCACCTACAAAATGCACCATGGCCACCGCGGCCTGAACCACCCGGTTAAAAATCTTCAGTCCGGCAAAGGTGAAATGACCTCGCAGAACCATGGGTTTTCTGTGAATGAGAAAGACATCGACAAGAATCCGAACGTGCAGGTGACGCATGTGCACCTCAACGACAATACAATCATGGGCATACGCCTGAAGAATAAGAGAGCTTTTTCGGTTCAGTATCACCCGGAGGCCTCACCAGGACCGCATGACTCGAATTACCTTTTTGATGAGTTTGTTCTCATGATGACCCGCGGTGAGTAAGTGTAAGAGACGAACCCTCAG
>DASVOT010000138.1:0-2909 GCA_036383235.1 Chryseosolibacter sp. | reverse complement strand
CTCGCCGGCTATCTCGGCCTGCGAGACCTTGAACCCGACATCTGGCAGCGGTCGCAACCCGGCAACCCGATTGCTATACGCTGGGCCGCTATGCTGAGCCTGGCGCGCCTTGGCAATTCCGAGGCGACTGCGGCGATCATGAAGAGGGTAAGTAAATTTCCCGTAAACGACGACGTCGTGTACGAACTTTTTCCCGATCTTCTCTACACACGGCAGCCCGAAGCCATCGCCTACATGATCGCAGCGCTCCAAAGCGATGATCCCAATTGCCTGTCTGCAGACGCCGAGAAAGAGAAGCCCATACCCTGCGGATACCGGATCATGGAGCTGCTCGCACCGGTGATCGCCGGATATCCCCTTCAAGTGGATCAAAGCGGAGACCTGGCAACGAGCGATTATCCGAAGGCGCTCCAAACAGTCCGCGCATGGTTCAATCATTCAACCGCATACCAGATCCTTACAGATAAATATTAAGTGTATGTAGCACTTACAGAAGACCCCGATGAAAAAAACCCTCTCAAGAAGCTTGCTTCTGATCGTGCCATGCCTGTGCGCCTTGCACGCGGGCGCCTACGCACCGCGCGATTCAAGTTCGACCGCCGGCAAGACGCGCCCCCTCCCCTCCGCGGCTGGCGCACCCCTCTTCAGGCGGTTTGAAACTCTTTCCATACCCGGAAGTATTCCTGCGCATGATCCCATCATCGCGGATGAAAGCGCCCTTCCCGACACGGTCCTCGATGCAAGAAACCGTGCGCATGCCCTGCTTCAGAAAGTTCTCAGCGAACAGCGCTTTCTCGAATCTCTCGATGCCCTTTCGGAAATCGAGCTGCCGGTCGGCATCGTCAAATCGGGAGGCGTGGCAGATTACTGCATCCTGATCGACCGAATGCAATTCACAAAGGAGGGCGCCTCCATGGACGTGTACGCTTCACTGGCGTTGCCGCAGACGGGATCGCGTATAGCCTTTCACGGCAAGGTACCCCTCTCCGCACAAGGGGGAATTGCGGGCAGCGCCAGGCTCTTTCTCCTCGGCGATCACTACATCAAGCTCGATAACAACGCGCTCGTAACCATCAAGGGTACGGAAGGTTCCTATGTCGAGTTTGATTGTAACGGATTTATGGGTGTAAGCCTGGACGCCGAACTCGAATTCTCAAGCGACATCATCATTCCGGAGGACGAGCAGGGGCAGGTTCAGCCGGGGCGCGTGAAGGTCGCTTTCACCACGTACACTCAGAGCCTGAATGATATTATCCTGTCCGTAACCTTGCCGCCTTTTCAGGTGAGGGCGCTGAAAGGATTTGGCTTCTCTGTGACAAAGGCGTACCTGGACTGGAGTGATCGCTCAAACCCCGCCGGTATCGTTTTTCCTGGCGAATACAAGTCGCCGTTTCTGGAAGCCGGCATCCCGGGATTATGGCAGGGCCTTTACCTGGAGAATGTGCAGGTAAGGCTTCCGCCTGGATTCGCAAAAAGAAATTCTGCGACGCGGGTATCCGTCGGCCTCGAATCGGCCATCTTCGACGGGCAGGGTTTCACCGGTGACCTCGCCGTGGAAAATGTAATTCCTGACGGCGACATGAATGGATGGAAATACTCCCTCGATAAAATGTCACTCGCGTTCATAGCCAATCAGGTGACAGCGTTCTCGCTTGAGGGAGAGTTGTCCATTCCTGTTGTCAGCCGAAAAGACGGGAAGCCAACGGCATTCAAATATGTCGCGGGTCTGGATGCCGGGGGAAACTATCTGTTTTCGGTCGCCCTTGGGAAAGAAGATCTGAAGCTGGATATGTGGGCTGCGGACCTCAGGTTGCGGGAGGGCTCGCATGTCGTCGTCACAGAAAGGGAGAACAGATTTTATCCCTCCGCCGTCATCAATGGTGAACTCACCATCAACCTGCTTGCGAGAGGTCCGAAAGCGCGGTTCAGCAGCATCCGTTTTGAGAACATGCGAATCAACAGCGAGCGACCTTACTTTGAACCCGGGACCTTTGGTTTCGGCCGCGAGGGCGACCGCTCGACGCTCTCCAAATACCCCGTCGTCTTCGACAACATTGCGCTGAAGAGCGAAGGTGCAAGCGTGGGAATCGCCTTCGACCTGATGATCAATATCGGAGGAAAACCCCAGGATGAATCCTTTGCCGGGAAGGCGGGCCTCGTCGTCTGGGGTGTGCAGGACGACGAACCGAAGAAGGATGCTGACGGAAAGGTGACCGGATTGGATCGTTACAGCTGGAAGTTTGATAAAATCGAACTCACCGACGTCAGGATCAACATCAATAAACCGAAGATCATCGAACTGGCGGGGTCCCTCCGGTTCTTCGATGAAGACAAGGTCTACGGCGAAGGATTCAAGGGCACCGTGAAAGGGACGATCCAATCAATAAAGGTGCAGGCCCAGGCGCTCTTCGGCAAAACGGAAACGTTCCGTTACTGGTATGCCGACGCGCTGGTTGAGCTGAAGACCGGAGTGCCGGTCGTGCCCGGCGTGTTGTCGGCCTACGGTTTCGGCGGCGGGTATTATTCGAAGATGAAGCAAAGCGACAAACCAGTAGACGGTACGTTAGGCCGGTCGCCTTCCGGCATCACCTATGTACCCGATGAGGGCACCGTCGGCATCAAGGCCATTGTGCTGATCGGCACACCCCGGCGGGAGGCGATGAATGGGGATGTCGCCCTGGAGGTGAGCATCAACCGCCACGGAGGCATCAACTCGGTCGCCTTCACGGGGAACGCGAACTTCATGAGCGCGTCGTTTCTCACGGAAGCGCAGGTGAAGCAGATGGCCTCGGCAGCGGTCGCGGGCCGGCTCACAGAAAACCTGGACAAGCTGAGTCGCGGCCAGGTGTACGGAAGCGTAAAACTGCTCTTCGATCATGTCAACGACGTCTTTCACGGCAACCTCGAAG
>DASVOT010000137.1:0-3608 GCA_036383235.1 Chryseosolibacter sp. | reverse complement strand
AGGCGGAACTTATTTTCAATATTTGGGCAACGAGCGTTGGGTCTCCCGGTATCCAATTACCCATAATAACCCGGCCACCCGGGCGCGTTACCCGGACCATCTCTTTCGCAACCTCCAGGGGTCTGGGTGCGAACATGGCTCCGAAGACGCTCATTGACAGGTCAAAAGTGCGATCGGCAAGCATCGACAAATTCATTGCGTCGCCTTCGGTGATCGTGCAGTTGGCGAGCTTTTCATTTTTAGCTCTCGCATTTCCCGCGTCCACCAGATTACGCGCGATGTCCACGCCTCGAACATCGGCGCCCAATTTGGCCGCCGGTATCGCAGTCGTACCATCGCCACAGCCAATGTCAAGTACCTTAAGGCCTTTTGTAATGCCAAGCATCCCGACAAATGCCGCTCCGCTTTCACGCATCGTCTCCGCGATTTGAGTGAAATCCCCTTTTTCCCATAACGCCTTATTTGGATTCATATTTCTTATTTTAATGGTTACATAAATGGCTTGAACGAGGTGCTGGATTGTTCATCGTTCTATTGAACTTCTATATTCACGGGAAACTCCACTGTTCTGGGAAAGAGGCAGCGAACAGAATCGCATGCCTGATAGTTTAATCTGCCTTTTACCTGTCGAAATCCTTTTTGAATGCGCCGGGACAGGCGAAGGGAAGTCTGAATCTCAAAGTCTCCATCGTAGACTTCCAGAGATTGATCGGTTCCGGTCAGCGCGAATTGTTTAGCGGGAGGGAACACCTGGTTTGTGATTTTGAAGGATGTATCTCCTTCGATTTCAAGGGTAGTTGGTATTAACAGGTCATCTTTTATTCGATGCGCCTGAATGTGGTATCCGGTCTTCACACTTACGAGAATTTTGATCAATCCCTCCCGTCCGGGCCGCGCGCTTGCGTTCGGCACCTGTACTTTCACCAGCTCTTCATTGGATTGCGCGACAGCATCGACGCTGATCAGAAATATGATCCACAACAGTCTCATTGGGATTGTTGAAGTTCATTTAGCTTTTCTTTCAGCTGCGACAGCTTAGCGTCAAACGAGGCGGTATTAAGAAGAGAATAAAAACGGATAATTCCGTCCTTGTCGACAATCAAATTGGAGGCAATTGGCACTTCGTGTCTGGCCAGGTCAGGCTGTACGTTTTCAGGTGCGTAGCTGGTCGAAACCTTCCCATCCGCGTCGAGCAGCACGGGAAATGAAAAATTGAAGCGTCTAAATGATTTTTCGGCAAGTTCCTTATCCTCCATCACGTCGACGATCAATACCTGAACGCCTTTGTCCCTATAATCCTTATACAATTGCTCAAGGTTCGGCGCTTCGGCATTGCAAAACGGACACCAGGTAGTGGCAAAGTGAATAACCGTGATCTTTCCTCTCATTTGTTCCAACGACCACGACCTGCCATTCAGGTCATTGAGGGTAAAAGTCGGGGCAACCTGCTCCAGCATCGGCTGTGGGGTCTGGGCACTTAACCCTTCCGGGAGGCTTGCCAGGAGAACCACCATAATATTCCGGAGTACGCCTTTCATCGGTTCGCTGTTTTTGATGAGAGTTTTTCAGCGCAAATGGAAACACTCTTCACCCCGTACTCCTTCGTCGCGCCTTTTGCCGACTTGGAAATGAACGAGTACGCATCGTTGTTTCGTACGGCAACAACTTTTAATCCTGCCGCCCCGATCAGGGTCAGGTAATCGTCGTGTTGGCTTGCGCCGCCAATGCAGGCTGCCCATAGTGTCGAATTGCAGGTGATATTTTCAGGAAGCTTTTTATCCGTGATAATGTCCGCAATAACCATTCTTCCACCGGGTTTGAGCACCCGTGAGATCTCAGCGAATACCTTTTCTTTCTCCGGCGAGAGGTTGATGACGCCATTGCTGATGGCAAGGTCGAAGGATGCATCCGCAAATGGAGTCTTCTCGATGTAACCGCGCTGAAAGGAGACGTTCCGGAATGGACGTTCTTTCCGAAGGCGTTCCGCTTTTTCAAGTTGTTCATCCGTCATGTCTACACCGGTCACTTTGCCGTTCGCGCCCACCTTCAGCGCCGCGATAAAAGAGTCCATTCCGGAGCCGCTTCCGAAATCGACCACCCGTTCGCCTTCCTGGATGTTGGCGAGGTCGAAATAGTAGCCGACTCCGGCAAAGGATTCAACAGACGGGACCGGAATACGGTCGAGATCTTTTTTTTCGTAGCCGAGTTTTTCGGCCAGGTTGCGACCCATTTCAAAATGGTAATCGCCCATGGGATTCAGCGCTACATCGCGGTACATCTTTTTGACCTTTTCTTCAAGTGCCACCGGATCTACCTTGGTGATGGGAGTTGTTTCCATAGGATTATGTTTGATGCTAAGAAATATCTCTGGGCTCTTTACGAAGAGCTGATGAACTACCCCGACCGGCAAATATACCCCTATATTCAAGCAATCTATTGAATAATTGAGTAAATAATTGAAAAGCCATTAAAAACACTCCAAAACGCTTGTTTTACACCGATGTTCGTCGGACCGCCACCGCTTTGCCGCCACCGATACCGGGGGTGCACTCCGTTGGGTGCCTATGGATTTGATGTTAAATCGTTAAATTGTCACCATGCTAAAGTTACCGGGCTAGCGGTTCTTCCAATGACCTGACACCTGATCAGATGACAACACCACTCATTCAATCGCGCAGGCTAATCTTTTTGGGTCTTGTCCTGTTCCTGCTGGGTTTGATCCTGGGGTTGTTCGTGCCGAGCTTCGCGAATCCGCGGATGGCGCTCTCGGGTCATCTTGAAGGCATTCTCAACGGGCTGTTCCTCTGCGTACTGGGTATCATCTGGCAGCGCCTTGCGCTTGGCCCCAAATGGCATGCGTTCGCGTTCTGGCTCGCCGTGTACGGTGCATTTGCGAACTACCTTGCCGTCATCGTTGCTGCGGTGACAGGGCAGGGCAGGATGATGCCCATTGCCGGCGGCAAGGATGGCACGTTCATGATTGAAGGACTGATTTCCTTTCTCCTTGTGTCTCTTTCGGTAGCGATGTTGCTTGTATGTGGGATTGTGCTGACCGGATTTTACAGGTATATGCGGTTGTCGTCAGACGATGCGTCGAAGGCCTAGCCTGTTTGAGTCAGTATGTTTGGAGTCTTGGATCTAAGGAATTCTAAATGATAGCGCAACTGAATGCAGAAAGGGAGCAGGGGTAGTTGGGAGCCCTCGCGGGTGCTCGGGTGGTTTCGGTTGAAGATGGGGGTGGGACGAAATTTAACCGCAAAGTCCCGGAGGCGCAAAGGAATAATTGCGACTACATCTATTGATGTTTTTTGGGTCCTGGTCAGGTCACCAGGCGGGCCTTTAGATTTGAAACCGGCAGTATGTTGGGTTCGGCGGAGACTCGACCCAGCCCAGGGGCGAATTTCTTGTCGGCGTTTTGTCAAAATGGTATAAAAATTTAGATTTGCACCCCGTAACAAGCCCTGGCGGCATTTTCGGGGCAAACAGAGGAGTGGTAGAGTGGTTTATTGCACCGGTCTTGAAAACCGGAGACCCTTTACGGGGTCCGGGGGTTCGAATCCCTCCTCCTCTGCCAAGAGCCATACAAAGGCACACAAAACCCCGAAATC
>DASVOT010000136.1:0-1929 GCA_036383235.1 Chryseosolibacter sp. | reverse complement strand
GTTTCATTTCAATTCTTCTCCTGGAAGGCGCGGCGAGAATGGCGGGAGAGAGGCGCGTGAGCTGCGCGTTCAGCCGGGCGAGTTCCTTCTGCATTTCCGGCGTGGGGGCAAACTCCCTGAACTCCGGAAACCAGGCGTGGGTAAAATAGCCGATGGCCGTGGCTCCCTCAATGATCGCCTGCCACACTTCGTTGCGGGTGTGAACGGGCAGCACATCGGGTTGCTTGTCGTAGCTCATCCACTTGCTCCCCTTGCTCGTTTCAATCCACGCGTAAACAGGACGGTCACCGGCAAGCGCGCGAAGCTGGGCCACACCCTTTCCCACCCAGTCGAGATGGGCGGCATACCCCGACCCATAGATGGGGTAGATATCAAATCCCATCACATCCGTACCCTGGATATAGGCCGGGTATATCTTCCGGCGAAGTTCCTCCGGATAGGTACTCTGCTCTTTTGTGAAGTGCCCGGTCAATGTCATGAAGAGAAATCTTTCTTTGTCTTCGGCTTTTATTTTTCCAGCTTTCTCAATGACCGCCTCCGGTTCCTGCCGGGGCCGGGCCTCGGTTCCTTTTCCCTTCGGCATGTCGGGTTCGTCGTCGAAAATCCAGCCCAATACGTTGTCGTTTCCGGCTTTCTCCTTGCTGAATCCAGGCACGGCATAAGCTCCGGCCTTCTTTGCTTCAACGGGGGCGGCGTCGCCGGCATGGGTGTTGAAGCCCAGCTGGTGAAGCAGCCCGTAGTTTGAAACGGGCTGTGCCCACGACATGATAGGCAGAAACGGTTTGCCATTCACGATGAATTCCCGGTTCCTGCCGATCTCCACCTTTCGGATGGCCGGCTGGCTCTTCTGCGCCACGGCAGCGGGCGCACAAAAAAGCGCTATGGCGCCGGCGGAAAAAGTCACCCTGGCAGCTGGAAAGATCAGGAGGAAGAACAGCTGGGCGATCAATCGTTGTGAGCGTGCGCGGTGTTTCATCTGGACAACCTTTTTTTCGGGTACGTACCCGCAATGTAAGCCATTTCCTGTCAAAACAAAAAACTACCGATAGACAGAAGGTCCTGACGCGTTATTAATGGCATCCCGCCGGGGGAATCAATTGACAATCGCAGTTGACAGTTGACAAAATCCGAAACCTGTCTTTAGGGCGGCCTGCCCCGATCGAAGCTTTAGCGCAGTCGGCGATGGGTGCGACTTTATGAAGCACACGCGCGATTGGAAACGACTGAGAATCAAATTAGAAATCACGACGCTAAGTGCGATCGGAGCAGAAGACAAACACAGACGTATGGGCAGAATGGTTGTGCAAAGTGTTTACTCATCCTGGGGAGTCGTTGATTTGTTCTCTCGGATTCGAAAATGAGACCTTCTTCAAACTCTGAACGTAGTGGTCCTTCGTGTCTTCGTGGCAAAAACAACTTCAATCACCATTCATCCGTACGGAAGGGTGAGGCCGGCAACCCTTCGGAATCGAAGAGATTCGCGTCGGCGGGATTGTCGGCCCACGCATAGCGCACAGCCACCGGGTTGGGAACCTTCTCGGAAAAGACGACTACCTGCCCGTCGCGGATCATCGCCCGCGCCCAGTAGAACTTTTTGTCGGCGCCGGCAATGGTAAACGATTTCAGATAGCCGTACTTGTCTTTTGCCACCAGGCCGCTGCCGGAATTCCTGAAGCGGAGGATGATGTGATCGCCCTCCGTCTGCATCGACTCGTACAGGGGTCCGGTGTCGTGCACCGGTTTGTGGTAGACCAGATTCAACGCGTTCAGCGACAACCGGTAACCGACGGTCTGCTTGTTTTTCGGATGGATGTCTTTTGCGTCGCCCACGTCGATCGCCACGGTCATGGCGGTGTTCGGAACGGAAAGCGACTTCATCTGTGCCTCCCGCAGCATCGCCCAGTTGCTCGGGCCGGGTTCCGGCAACTC
>DASVOT010000135.1:0-2736 GCA_036383235.1 Chryseosolibacter sp. | reverse complement strand
GTTCAGGGAAAAGAACCTGGGATGTGGAAAGGCGGTTTCAAATGCCATCAACTGGTTTTTCTCGCACGTGGAGGAAGGTCTTATACTTGAGGATGATTGCTTGCCGTCGGAAGATTTCTTCCCGTTCTGCTCGGAGCTTCTGGAAAGATACCGAAACGATTCCAGGGTCATGCAGATCGGAGGGAATAACCTCAACCCTCCTTCGGAACGGGATGAAGAGTATTCATACTTCTTCTCCAATCACAACTACATCTGGGGATGGGCCACCTGGCGTCGCGCCTGGGATCTCTTCCATTACAACATGAAATATTACGATTTGGTCAAAGAAAAGCGCTATCATGAAAGGTATTTCAAATCCTTCGATGAGGAGGTTTATTTCAGGTATGTCTTTGACAAGATGTACTCCAACATTGAAGAAGCCACGACCTGGGACTACCAGTGGCAATACTCCAGAATGCTCCAGGTCGGTCTTTCCATTGTCCCGGCGAGGAATCTCGTGATCAACCTCGGGTGCGGAAACGGCGCGACCCACAACGTCAAGTACCACAACATCATCCCGTCTCTCACGTTGGAGAAGATCGGCTTTCCCCTCCGTCATCCGGAATTCATGATGGCGGACCTGGCAACGGATGAAAAGAATTTCTGCCAGGTGTTCACCACCCGCTGGTCGCGCATAAAATCCAGAATCAAGAAACTCATTCCCGACTCCCTTTTGAAATACGTCGCCTGTTTTTTCTTCAATGTGAATCCTGCAATGGTGCTGATCACTGAAATGGTGGGAGCCGGCGAATAAACACATCCGCAGGTCCATTATGATCGAAAAAAAAGATATCGTCAACGCCCTGTTCGTTGCCGGCTTTCCGCTGTACGGCATCGGCTCGTACGTGTCCGCCTCCATGAGTCCTTCCATCGGCTATCTGCTTTCGGTTTCCCCTTTTCTTGTTATCCTGCTATTCTACGTGGTCGACCTCCTTTACCGGCCCTCCTTCAGCATCAAAGTGAACGGGTGGTATTTGGTGATGGTTGTCTTTCTTGTTTCGACTGCAGGATCGCTTTTTGTGGCGCTTGGCAGGCATTTGCCGGAGACCAATGCCCTTCTGACCGTCACGCGATCCATCCTCGTCTTCATTCCTTTCCAGGCCTTTGTGGCGGTGCAACTGTACAATGACCAGCACAGTCACCTGCCGCGATTAACCTTCATCAGCCTCAGCCTCCTGCTGCTGATCAACCTGATCGGACATTTCATATTCGGATTGACCAATGAGCTTCACACCATAGAAGGACGATTGAGCTTTCCGTTCCTGGACGGCTTCTACAGCGGGTCTTGTCTTCTGGCAGTTCTCAGTGTCATGCTTCTGTATTTTTTCAGGCAGGTCCGGCAAAACCCCCTTGTTCTCGCAGGGTGGGCCGGATATCTTTTCCTTAACATGGTGCTCCTGTTTTATATTAATTCCCGCCTTACGACGCTGATCTTTCTGTTGGTAATGGCGCTCCTGGTGACCAACTCGATCGGTACGTTCCGAAGTATCTTCTGGGTTTCGCTTTTCACCGTCCCGATTTTGCTCAGCACCGGACTCCTTCTTTACCGGATCCTCAGCCTGCCCGTGTTCGCCTCCATATTTCAGCGGGTAGACCTTATCGATGTTACAACTTTTAACGGGCGCGCGTTTCTCTGGAAGGATGCCCTTGACTGGCTGCTCTATGATCAGCGAGGGATTCTTTTCGGCAACGGATTTCGCGGCCATTACTTCCTGAACCTTGTGTCCGACGTCGCCGAGTTATGGAATGTAAAAGAATCCCATCACCTGCACCTCCACAGCACTTCCCTGGAAATACTGGTGAGCCAGGGGTTATTCGGTTACGGAATCTTCATGACACTCTTTTTCCATTTGTTTTCCCGTTACCGGAAACATTTCGAAACAAAAACGAAACAGGCTGTCTTTTTCCCCGTTGCAGTTTTCCTGCTGATCATTTTCCAGGTCGACACATTCCTGTACATGGAGAGCCTGGGAGCGCTGATCTTTTCATGGCTGCTCTCGTTTGTGGTCATGCGACCGCCCGTGGAAGAAAGTCAATCAAACGAGGCGAATATCAACGCTGATAAATACGTGCCCGATGGTGTACATCATTATTCCGGTTTTTAACAGGAAGGAATTCACGCGCACATGCCTGTTGTCGCTGGAGCGTCAGACTCTCCAGGATCACAAGATCATTGTCGTCGACGACGGATCCACGGATGGAACCAAGGACATGATCCGCGAGGAATTTCCAGACGTGACGGTCCTTTTCGGGAATGGCAGCCTGTACTGGACCGCCTCGGTTAACCTGGGCATCCGCCATGCGCTTTCGGAAGGCGCCGAATATATCATGACGCTGAACAACGACACAGTAGCTGAAAAGCACCTGATGGAAAAAATGCGCTTCTGGTCTCAGGAAAAACCCCAGGCCTTGCTTGGCGCGCTGGACATCGACTCTATCAGCAGAAGACCTTACTACGGAGGAGAGATCGTCCACCGTCTCTGGAACACATCGACCTTTCTGCTCAATAAACTGCCCGAGCGGGACCGCACCGGGCTTCATAAGGTATCGCTCTTTCCAGGTCGTGGCCTCCTGATACCGCGCAACGTTTTTGAAACGATCGGGCTTTTCGAGCAAAACAAATTACCGCACTATATGGCGGATTATGATTTCACCAGGATGGCCGCCGACCACGGATTTGAAATCTTCTGCAACTAT